>CASBQB010000190.1 GCA_949127655.1 Chroococcales cyanobacterium PMM_0086
AACCCTTGCACTTTTACGAAAAAAAGTAGACTTGGTTTTGGAAGCAATTGCCAGAACTGAGATTTTTCAAGCTCTGTGACCCATAGATTCAATTTCTAGACTTATTCAGCAAACCCTAAATATAGATTAATTTAATCCTCAAAACTATAAATGTTAGTGCAAACAAATGATATGTGGCAGTTTAATAATGGCTTGCAGACTTGCGGTGACCCATAGCTGTAACCCCCTCGGCGTCTAGTACTTTACCCTGCTCAACCGTAGCATAAATCAACCAGCGATCTCCACACTGAATCTGATTTTGTACAAGACATTCCAAATAAGATAAAGCCTCTGTAAGAATAAAACAACCATTTTCAGCAGTGCTGGTATTCAGGTCAGCAAAAGGGTTATCTCCTGAAATCGCACAATAAGAAAAATGTCGTCTTAAATTCCGTCCTTCTTTAAGAATATTGAGGATAAATTGAGAGTTTGGTTGGATAAGCGCTTCAACATTTTGAGAGGCAGAGACGGCCAAGATTAATCCAGGTGGGTTAAAACTAGCTTGAGATACCCATGAAGTTAAGATCCCACTATGATGACCTTCCTGATGAGTTGTGACCACACATAAAGAGCCGATAATGCGACTTACAGCTTGTTCGGTGCGATCAATTTGAGCTTCAGGGACTCCTTGACGCGCTAAGCGAAGTTTTTTATTTTTCTTCAAAGCTTGAGCAAATTGTACTCCTGCCTCTTTAGCGACCTGTAAACTTTCCTCAGTTGGACTAAAACGGACGCGAATTGTTGGACAACCAAGGCGATAATTAGCATCTTTAAGCTTACTCTCCACCAAATCTATTGCTTCACCACTCCACCCATAGGAACCAAATACTCCCGCTAACTTGGTTTTTGCTGCTGCTGATAGGACTATTCCTAACGCAGTTTGAATTTGAGTGGGGGGGTGACCTGCTAGGGTAGGAGAACCAATCAGAAATCCATCGCAAGCTTTAATAGCTTTGAGGATTTCTGAAGGTTCTGCTAGTTCACAATTAATACATTCAACTGCGACCTCACTCTCTAGTAATCCTTGAGTGATGGCTTGAGCTAAAATAGTTGTATTCCCGTAGGCTGAAGCATACAACAAGACTACCTGTTGAGGTTGAGTTTTTTGCTGTTGACACCAGTAACGATAATCATAAATAAAGCGACTGAGGCTGTAACGCACTAATGGCCCATGCGCTGGTGCGTAGCATTTAGCAGGATAAGGTTTTAATTTATCTAGTGCACCTTCAACTTGTCTAGATTGCGCTGCATGGAGACAGTCAAAATAGTAACGGCGATCATCATCTAACTGTTTCCAATTTTCGTCCCACAGGGAATCACTACAAAGATGTACACTGAATAACTTATCGCTATACAAAATCTTTGTCGCCTCATCATAGGTACAGATTTGATCAGGCCAACGAGGAGTCGGCACTGTAATAAACTTTAATTGATGACCTTGGCCTAGATCTAAGGTATCTTCTGAACGTACTACTAAAATATCCAGGTCTTGCTCAGGAAAGGCCATTTTTAGTGTATTAGCGCCTGGCTTAGAACAGACTAGTGTAACTTGATGGGCTTTTTCTAGCAATCTTTTCAAAGTTGCCAGACGATTAGAATTAATATGACCAAAAATCACATAATCTAAATGATTTAAATCAATTTCCTGTTCTAATTTAGTCAGATAGATTTCTGTAAAGGACTCCCCTGGAGGATCAAGAAGAGCTATTTTATCTCCTTTAATTAAGTAGGAATTGGCTGTGGTTCCATGTTGAAGCCCATATTCAATCTCAAATTTAAGCCGATCCCAAGTACGAGATCTCACTACATAAGTATCAAGATCAATTGGAGAAAATTGTACATCACGAGGACGAGTATCTAAAGTAAGTGTCATAATTTCTTTTTTTGATTAAGGTTTTCCATTAACACTGGTGACTTCTTTACTTAACTGTTGCTGATAACGTTGAGATACTTGGTGTTCAGGGTCGATCCCTTCAAAAGTTGGTGGTAACCAGACCCTTAAAGCCATTAAAATACCTAAGACTAAGAGGAAGGCACAAGAAGCTAGTATGTGAGTCCAAGCAGTTTCTAAAACACCTCGCACAATTACTTCTCGTAAGACTGAGACAATGGAGACTTCGACTGCTACACCTATAGATACTCGCTTTTCTTGCAAATAAATAATCAAGAGGCGAAATAATTCGACCATAATGAGTAAGTAAAGAATATCCGCTGTTACGCCATGAAACTCAACCGGTGGATTAAGAGATAAAAACATCTCTTTAATTTGCAAGACCATGAAGCTAAAGAGTCCAATACATAAAGAAATCACAATCAAATCTTGTACCATTTCTAAAGCTTGAACAATGCGACCTAAGATAGTTGGGGTTTTAATCTGTTCGTGCATGGTATTACCTCCGTAGAATATTAATAATGGTTACCGACTTTTCGATGGTTAACTGCAGTGAGGACATCAAGTCTTGCTACCCGTCCTGTTCTTACTGTGTTGTAAATGATCCAATGATCGTGGCAGTCCATACGGCTAGTAACTTCACACTCTATATAAGCTAAGGCATCAGCTATAATAGGCGTTCCGTTAACAGTTGTGTAGGTTTTGATCCCTGCAAACCGATCACCACCTGGAGAGAACCTCTTGAGAAAATGCTTCATCAACCCCTGATAGTTGTCTTCAGCTAAGACGTTGAGAACGAAATCATCCCCCACTTGGAGAAAGGAAACGGCCGCCCGTTCTTTGGCTACAGCAATGGCTATACCTAGGGGTTCTAAACTGGCCTGCGTTACCCAAGAAGCTAACATAGCGGTACTAATGCCTCCTTTGATCGCAGTAATCAGATATAGTCCATTACTAATGCGTCCTAGTGCTCTTTCTAAATCATTATCAATGGCTTTGATTTGTTTAATGGTTTTTTCACGGGTTAACCATTGTCCTAGATCGGTTCCTGCTTCATCACAGATTAACTCGACAATTTGATTAGGTGGTTCTTTGAGCAGAATGGGGGGAAAGGCTTCTATTAGACCGATTTCTTGAAATTTGTTTCTCAATAAGAAAACTGGTTCATCTTCACCACCACCTGATTCAAATAGTCCTATTGCTTGCTTTCTGTGAGCGGCTGCCAAAATAGTACTAATAGCTGCATGAGCTGGCTGATTTGATTGAGAGGGCATTCCAATGACTAGTCCTGCTGCTTGATCTACTAGTTCTCTTACTTCATGAGGCTCTGTAGAATTGAGATCAACTAACTCTACCACTACTCCAGTTTTGGTGCTACCCTGAGTGATTAACTTGGCTATCACTTCACTATAACCATAGCCTTCTGCATAGAAAACTGCTACAAGAGTATCTGAGTCAGTCTGTTCTTGACTCCAGCTTTGATATTCTCCCACCCAATGGTTTACATGATGCTGTAATAGCGGTCCATGTCCGGTAGCTATTGTCTCGATCTCTAGTTTTTCAATTCTTTTGATCGCCCCTAATACTGAGCGAGCGTTAGGACGCATGAGACAATCATAATAGATTTTAAAGTCTTCTTCTAATAAGCTTATCTCTTGATCAAAGGTATGATCATCGCAGTAGTGCATACCAAAGGCATCACAGGTAAAGAGAGTCTTGGTTTTCGTATCGTAGGTAAAAATGGTGTCGGGCCAGTGTAAATTAGGGGCAGAGACGAAGGTTAAATCATGTCCTTTTCCGAGATCTAAGTGATCCCCATTTTTGACAATTAATTGCTTAAATGAATGATGCACCATATTTTCTAAAAACTGCATAGCAACTTTAGCCCCTACTACAGTCACTTGGGGAGCCATTTGTAAGATTTCTTTAACTAGTCCACTGTGATCGGGTTCGGTATGACTAACGATTAGATAGTCTAAGATACTTAAATCGATTAGTTTGATTAACTCTTCTAGGTATGGCTTTTTAAATTTGCCATGAGTAGTATCAATGAGCGCAGTTTTTTCTCCTTTCAGGATGAAGGAATTATAAGTAGTCCCATTGTTGAGAGGAAATTCAATATCAAAACGAGCACGATCCCAGTCTAGGGAACGTAAGGAGATTGTTTCATTGGCAATCTCTACAACCTGCATGGTCAAGCGACCTTGAGCCTTATTATCTATCAGTGCAACCATAAGATTTAGTAGTTCCGGCAAGTGCCTGCTAGGTTATTTTTCTATAACATTCATGGTTACTTACTTTTGGGACTTTGTAAAATACCAATTACTCAAGTCAATGATAAACTATTGTTATATAGATTTAACTCAATGACTGTAGAGGTGACTAAAGAGTTAATCTTAGTAAAGCAAACCAATCATCTAACATAAGATTATCCCAAAGATCAATAATTTAACATGAGGATTTTGATAATTGAAGATGATGACCGTATTGCACAACCTCTAGCGGAAGACTTGAGACATCAGAATCATGCAGTAGATATTGCCGTAGACGGAATAGAAGGCTGGAAATATGCCCAATCAGCAATATATGATTTAATTTTGTTAGATTTGATGTTACCCAAGTTAGATGGAATTTCACTTTGTAAGCAATTACGTAATTTAGGGTCTAAAGTTTTCATTTTAATGCTAACAGCAAAAGATTTGACAAGTGATAAGGTGATTGGTCTAGATGCAGGCGCAGATGATTATCTAATCAAGCCTTTTGAATTAGAAGAACTAGCAGCTCGCATTAGAGCTTTATCACGTCGGAACTTAGAAACTACAGCACCTCTTTTAATTTGTGGTGATTTAAAACTAGATCCAACAAACTGTCAAGTTACCTACAAAGAAACCCCCGTTTTACTAACTCCTAAAGAGTATATGATTTTAGAGTGTTTTTTGCGAAAGCCAAATCAAGTTTTAACTCGTGCAATATTACTGGATAAACTTTGGGAGTTTGACAAATCTTCTGGAGAAGACACAATTAAAACTCACATTACAAATTTACGCCGCAAACTGAAAGTCGCAGGAAGTTCTAGAGAAATTATAGAAACTGTCTACGGTCTTGGTTATCGTCTTCATAGCACTAAACCCAGATAATGCTCTTTCCAAGTTCTTGACATTGGCTCTTTATGATCACAGAAGTTTAACAGTCACTCAGGAGTGATAATGAGCAAACTTCCACAAATCACCGCGTTTTTCTGGATTATGAAGATATGTGCAACTACCTTAGGGGAAACAGCAGGCGACCTTTTATCGATGACACTCAATGTAGGCTATGCGGTTAGCTCTATGATCTTGATAGGAGTGTTTTTAATTACTCTTGTCTCTCAATTGTTCTCAAAAAGCTATAATCCATTACTCTATTGGACTGTTATCCTTTCAACGAGTACCGCAGGTACAACCATGTCAGATTTCATGGATCGGACTTTAAAGCTTGGCTATGCTACGGGATCTCTGATTTTAATGACAATTCTCTTGGCTATTTTTGCCTTCTGGTACTTCAGTGTTGGCTCTCTATCTGTTAAGAACATCAAAACAACTAGAGTAGAGTTTTTGTACTAGACTGCTATTCTATTTTCCAATACATTGGGGACTGCTTTAGGTGATTTTCTAGCGGATACCTCCGGCCTTGGATTTGCAGGGGGAGCCTTGCTAATTGGTAGTTTGCTGGCCATGGTCTTGGCAGCCCATTATTTTACCAAAGTTTCTGGAGTGATGTTGTTTTGGATTGCTTTTGTCCTAACCCGACCATTTGGGGCAACATTAGGGGATTTTATGACAAAATCACACGCAAAAGGTGGCCTTGATTTTGGAACTATTGGTTCGTCTATAGTCCTTTTATCAATACTTGTAGTCTGTATAATATTTACAACTCTAAAGCAGAGAAGATTAACCTTAGTCACTCCTTATAACGATGAATGAGGGGGTAGTGATGCTGCTCACAAAAGTAGTAGAATATAGTATAATATAGTAGTAAATCTAAAAATCTGTGCTAAGATAAAAGGAATCAAAGCAAATAGGTAGAAAATGGGTAAATCAAAAGTCAGAGTGGTGAAAATAACCACAAAAGAGTTTGAGTTGAGTGACGGTCGAGTCTATCAACATCCTTTAGAGTTATTGCCAG
>CASBQB010000191.1 GCA_949127655.1 Chroococcales cyanobacterium PMM_0086
CAACCAGAACAACGTTCGGCTGTCGATAAATGTACTCACTACTTGCTCAACAATCAGGATTATCTCCGATATGACCATTACTTGGCTGCGGGTTTTCCTATTGCTACTGGCGTGATTGAGGGGGCTTGTCGTTACTTGATTAAAGACAAACATGGATATTACTGGAGCGCGGTGGAGCCTTAAGGGTGCTGAGGCTGTTTTACGTCTGCGTTCGCTTCACCTAGCGTGGTGATTGGGTCACTTATTGGCGTTTTCATCTACAGCAGGAACTTCAGCGTAATCATCGGGCTTTTGATCAAACTGGTATCCCTTTACTGAAAACGGTTACTCACGCTCGTTGTTCTACTTTAAAACCACAAACAGCTATGGTTTTTTGACTAGCTTTATCTCTTTCTAAAAGAGCCGCACCCGTTGGAATTTCACTATACTCCAAAACATGGAAGTTGGTTAAATATGGCCGAAATTGAGTTAAGTGTTTTATCTAGACAATGTCTTGACCGACGTATGGCAGAGAAGGATCTTCTAAAAGCAGAAATTGCTGCTTGGGAAAAATCTAGAAATGAAATTTTCTGTAAAACCGATTGGCAATTTACAACCACTGATGCTCGGATTAAATTGAAGCGTTTATATCCCACTATTAATCCTTGACAGCCCACTAGAAGTAAAAAAATAAACCCATAAATATCATATGTTAAACCTAAAAATAGAGATATTTCTATTAATATAAAGTTATAACAGTACATATTTATGACTACCCAAAGTTTATCAGGGGATTTTCAATTCCAAAGTAGCACAGAAGGCAGAGAATCTGGATAAGCTAGGCGTAGAAACTGGTACCCAATACCTGCCATACCCTGAAAGAAACATGGACTAAACACAGATGTCGGCAAATTAGCAAATAGTTCATATTTCCCTGTCTGAGAAGCTCGGTTTGCTACCTGAGTTGCTAATTCTTGAGCAGCGCTATGCCATTGAGGACTAGAGAGCTTATGAGCGGCTACCAACATTACTTCACATCGACCTAAATTGCCACAGCATAAATGATCTACTTCCTGCAAGGGAGTCTCTTGGGTTGTCTTGAGAGCAGCTTCAATGTTAGCAAGAATTTCCTCAGTTTTGTAGCTTGATAAACCGCCTAAACGTCCTAAACCAATACCAGGAGCGCCATAACACCAAGTAGACCAAAACACTGGGGGAGCAGATGGCTCATCAGTCGGTATAACTTGTCGCCAATTCCCGAATTCTGTTAGAAAATGTCTATTTTCATAGGCGATCGCCTTTTGCGCCCTCTTTAAATAATCCGAATCTTGAGTAACCTCATAGATTCGTAAAAGTGCATAAGCAATTCCTGCTGCCCCATGAGAGAAACCAGTCAACGGTTTGTAGATATCCGCTTTTTCTCCATAACTCAAATCACAAAATTTGAGCAAATGCTGACCACAAGCTTGAGCCTTATCTAATACAAAAGTTGCTCCAGTATCCTGATAAAGAGCTAAAAGTGCTAAAATTGTTCCAGCAGCACCCTTAACAATATCAAAATTAGTATCTTTATCAATAATCTCTTGGGTCATAAATTGAGCAACTTTTTGCGCCTCTTGAGAGAGATGAGGCAAATTGAGAAATTGTCGGATTTTGACGAGACAATAAATAATAGCACCTAGTCCGACTCCGCCACCGATGCCAAAGTTATCGGCAAAAATTTTGATTGACTCAGCGTCAGAAGTTTGTAAAAATTTTTGTAAAGATTGGAGAGCCTTAAGGCTTAAGTTCTCAAATTGGCTGTCACCTGTCACTCGAGCCAAAGCCGCTAAAAAGACGGCAACACCGCAATTGCCATCATAGAAACTCTCTCCTAAAGGCTGGAGTTGAAATCGCTCCGCTTTCGGAACATAGGCTAAACTAATCCAAGAGAGACTGCCATTAGAGCCAATGATAGCTTGTTCTTCGATTTCTTTGGCAATTTCTATTGCTTTCGTGAGGAACTGTTCATCAGTCAATGTAGCAATCGCAACTTTTCCCTGTTGATGGGACTCAACCTTGCCTAATTCAGGTGATAGACTTTGAGCTACCTTTGCCTGAAAAGCTAACTGGATAATTCTGACTTGTTGGGCTAAATCAGTTTCATTCATCTTTTCTAGCCGCTCCTGAACTTGATTAAAGCATGATGCTTTAAAATACTCAGGGATAGTCTGTTCCCAGCCCAGATTGACGGCATCGCTTATAGTGGAAGCACTAAAAAAAGGAATATCTCCTTGGGAGATAGCTCTAAGTTCCATCTCTAAAATAGGCCAAGCTTGAGGCTTATTCTTATTGCCCAGAAATGCTCGACTCAAGATATCCACTTCGATACTCCAATCTAGCCCATGTTTGAGAAATTCCCCCCCTCTTGCTTTATTGAGAACTGCGCCATAAACTTTGGTGGAACGGAAAAGAAATCGTACTACCTGTGCCTGCAATGGTGATAATGGTCCATTTGCTGCTAATAGGCTCTCCTTTTGTTTAACCAAGAAGCGATATATTTGTTCAAAGCCTGTGATCAATTCTTTTAGGTAGTCATTGGGACAAAGTGGCTGTGAATTGAGCATTGGGATATTCGCTTGTAGTGGCCTATCTATTCTCTCGTATCCTAAATACATATCATCTGTATTGATCGATTTCCAAACGGGAAATGGTACTGGTGCTGGTTGAATATCAATACTGCCCAATCCACTAACATCATAAGCGATGGAAGTATCAATATTAAATTCCCAAGTCGGCAGTAGTCCTGTACGTAAAACTGAATCCGACAATTGATTCATCGCTAATTCTACGGCAGTTTCATCTTCCAACTCTTCCATCCATTTAGCTTCATGGTGCATAATTGTTTCGAGATCGATCATTACCAACTGATCGCCACAAGCAATTAAATTCTCATGGTGAAAATCATTTGCTCCTATAAAATATAATAAACCGAGCAATCTTCCCGCTCTTAAGTAAAAACGCTTAGCGGCTGCGACATCCTCACAGGGATTTTGATCAATATATTCGACCCATCCGTAAGTTTGTTCATCCAAAATCCGAAGAATCTTAAAAGGGGCTTGCTCTTGTCCAAATTCCTCTAACTGATTTCCAAATCGTTGATTTAACCAACTTAAAAAATTGTTAAATGCTATTTCTACTCCCATTTTTTTAGGCTTATAAACCAACTTTAATCCTGATTCAAAAGTAAACGCAATAACAGAGCGTCCTTGATGGTGAAGATCGGATAAATCTGACTTAATTTCTTTTACTTTTTCTATTGGATTTTCTGATATTACAGAATCAACTAACTCCCTTATTGGCTGAAAAAATTGGTTAATTTCTAATAAATCATTTTCTAATCTTTGCAGAAATTCTGCTGTTGATTCTACCCAAAAATCAATAGTTGTTGAGATAAATCTGCCTAATACGGGATATTTTTGGAAAAATTCTAACAATCCATCAGATAATAATTTATCGACAAAAGTTTGATATTTTTTGTTATCTAATGTAGTTTTATTCGTTGGGATTATCAAATTGAGCAAACTTTTTCCCAAAGGACGAGAATGAGAAAATTCAAAATCTAAAGTTTTGGCCAGAAGATAAAAAAGCCTTTGATAAAGCCCCTCTTCTAGACTCAGATAAGCAGATTCTTCTAATAGTTTTAAAGGCAAATTTTCCGAAGATAAAGATATTGCTCCCAAACGAGTAAGAAGTTTTTGTCTGCCAACCCAAATCAAAGGCAAGAAAATATCTTCAAAGGGTTTTGGATTATTAGGATCTCTATGAAGTAGAGCGATATTTTCTTGTGTCAGTTGTGCAACTGTTTGTATAATCTCAGCTAAGGTTAAAGCCCAATTTGGCAAGGCTTGAGTTTCAGGTTCTAATTCTCTACCGAGTACCTGCAAAATTGTCTCTCGCTCCCAAACATTCCACTCCAGACGCTTATAAAAGTTATCCCAATCTCCAGAAGCACTCACCTGACACCAATGGTTAAGACGATGATTAGCCAATTCTTCGTTGAATGGGGAAGAGAAAGCCAATGTTTCTTTATTGCTGAGGCGTTCGTAAATAAACGTAGCTTGACTGACGATCTTAGCTAGTTCTTGTACCAAATCTGACGGGGTTGTTTTCACAGAAAAAATCTCTCTCTAATCTAGTAGGATACAAAATTTTACCGACAACTTTTTTAAGTTTAATTCTGTTTTGAAGTTTTAATGTAACATTTTAAAAACTCCTCTTGATTCCGTGATCGACAACATATAGTTTGCCATTCGGCGTTTAACAAAGCTTAACATTGCTGAATGTTCCCTGGATACTGTCCATATTCCATAGGGAACAGCACCACGGCACTGAATTTTAATCGACTCAGCTAACAAAGGAATAGCACGGCCGATCTTTTGTAACTCTTCTTTAATAAAAAGGCAACTATATCGGATCGTATCTGGTGCAAGGCGATGAGTAATCATCCAGCCGATTACTTCTCCTTGATGGCGAAGACCTAAGCTGTTAACTGGTTCTATAGTTTCTTCCTCCGAAAAAGGTGAAAGAATTTCTGGATACCATGCCTGAGCATTCTGTTTTTCTAAAATGCTGTTTCGTTCTGCTTGGGTTAAATCAGACCAAAGAAAGATCGTAAAACCATCAGGGAGACTATGTTTATGCAGCCAAGGGGCTTGAATCATCTCTTTCGAGACCGCCTTACAAATCAACATCCGAAACTCTGGTTGATTCCAACCCTCTTTTTGCAGAATATGTTTTAAAGCTGGAGTTGTTGATTTACCAGTTGTATAAACTAATTCAACTTGTTTGCAACCCCGTTGCTGTAAAACTTGTTCCAAATAAACAAGTAGTGATGTACCAACTTTTTGACAACGATAGGCTGATTCAACAAAGATCGAGAGGATTATAGCTGCCTCTTCTTGAGGGAAAAGTCTAGCTAATACTAAAGCAATTGGTTTTTGATTAACATTTGCGCCAATGGCAACAATTGAGTCTTCAGACTGCAATTTTTGTAGAATAAACTGATAGGATGGAAATGTCATTCCTGCATATTGAACCCCAGTCAATGCATTTAATTCAGTTAATGAATAATTAATTGTTGGTTGACTCATAGTTATTTCTTCTTAAAAACGAAACAAAGTACTGATTATTATACAAGAAGAGATTTATTGCGTCCACCAGCGCCCATTTCTAAATCTTCTTTACTCAATTCTGCATCTACTTTTTTAGTATTAAATAATCCCCAACTCAGAGGATGCTGGGGATTAAGATGTTAATGAATGAGCAGAAGATTCACACTAACAAGTAGCGATCCAGCAGTTGCGGCTGACGATGAAACAGACAGTGAGTCGAGTGTTTAAGTTGCATCTACGTCGTCTGCCACCAGCGACAGCTTCTAACTCTTGTTCGCTCAGTTCCGCGTCTCCTTTCTTGGTATTGAGAAACTCGTTGGCTTCTTCAATGGTGAAGTTGCAGCCATTTTCTTGACCCAGTCTGACTGCAGTTCCAACGAAACTGTCCCGATCTTCAGCCTGTCCTAACAGTTCTTGGAGTTCTTCACTATTTTGAGCGATTTGATAAAATCTTTCGATATCTGGTTGACTCATGACTGTTTTCTCCTTAAGTATTGTGAGGTCTTCAATTTGACGCTCTCATTGATTCATACTAAAAATAGTAACCTAGGCGAAAAGTCTTGTCAATAAGGAAAAATTCAGGTAAAATGAGGACTGTAAGAAACTCAGAAGGTATGAAAAGTTCAGTTATTTTCAGGGAGAGTTATCTAAGCCAAGACTCATCTCTGTTTTGTAATCATATACGCTGCCTCTTCAGGGTAGTATTTTGCGTAGATAATGGGAGAGAGAGTCAGTTAAAACACCAAATAATTTGGTTTTTAAATTCCCATGCCTTCCCTATTTCCTTATTAGCTGTTTGTTGTTCCCTAATCTCAACAAGTAATTTAGACTTGTTTCCAATGTTATGGGAATTATTAATAGCTTATGAATGTTGATGAAGCCCTAAAATTGGCTGATGCTCTAGTATTTCGTCAATCCGGTGAGCATCTTAGTGATCTTGAATTGTTAATTTTTCAAGCATCATGGGCTGAAAAGCGGCATTCTTATGAAGAAATTGCCAAGATTTACAAATATTCAGCTAATTATATCAAACAAGATGTCGGTCCTAAATTATGGCATCGTCTGTCTGATGCCTGTGGTGAAAAAGTAAAAAAAACCAATTTTCGATCTGTTTTAGAAAGATATAATGCTCAATACCAAAACCTTACCGAAGTTAAGGATTCAGATCAGCAAATTTTACCTATTTCTTCAGTTTTCAAATCTAGATTAGGTCAAAATTGGGGTGAAGCACCTGATGTCTCAGTTTTTTATGATCGCCTAGAAGAACTTGCCATTCTCAAAAGATGGATAATGGGGGAACGAGTTCGTTTAATTGCGCTGTTGGGGATGGCTGGCATTGGGAAAACATTCCTATCGGTTCGGTTGGCTAAAGAAATTCAGAGCGATTTTGACTGGGTTATTTGGCGTTCCTTGAGTCAAGTTATTTCACTACGGAAACTTCTACTCGATATTTTGTCAATTCTTAATCATGGTCAAGAAAACAAGGTTTTAGTGGGTGTCGATGAGCAAATTTTACTCTTGATTGACTATTTCAGGCAACAACGCTGTCTGCTCATTTTAGATAATTGCGAGTCAATTATGTCAAGTGAAGTGAAGGTAGGATGTTATCAAGAGGGTTTTCAAGAATATGGGAATTTTTTCAAACGTATAGGAGAGAGTTCTCATCAAAGTTGTCTAATAATTACCAGTAGAGCAAAAAATAAAGAAATTGCTTTAATGCAAGGAGAAACTTTACCAGTTCGCTCCTTACAGTTAAAAGGATTAAATACCTCAGCTAGTCTCAAGTTAATTCAGCTAAAAGGATGCAGCAGTCAATCTGAATTTGACTCGCTCGTATTGATTGAAAAATATGATGGAAACCCTCTTCTACTTAAGTTAGTTTGTGGTATTATTCAGGAATTATTTGATGGTAATATTACTAATTTTTTGCAAGAAAAAGCTTTTTTTCTTGAGGAAATTTCTAGTCTATTGGAAGAAAATTTTATTAGATTATCTAATTTAGAACAAAGTTTTCTTTACTGTATTGCGCTGAATCAAGAGCCTTTATCGTCAGCTAATTTAAAAATAGAAATTTTTCCTAATATCTCGCAAGAAACTTTATTTGAAATACTGAAACACTTGGCTCAGAGATGCTTAATTGAAAAATTTCAAAATAAGTTTTCTTTACAGCCGGTCATTAGAGAATACTTAATTTATCGATTTATTGATCAGATTACTCGTGAGATAGAAAGCGGAGAAATTAATCTATTTAATCGCCATGCCTTTCTCAATATTCAAGAGAGAGAATACCTCAGAAAAATTCAGCTTAAGTTAATTATTAAACCTCTTACTGTAAAACTACTTAGTATCTATCAAACTCAAGATAATCTTACTAAGCGACTTCAAGAAATTCTCCGTGATTGGCAACAGCATAGCCCTCAAAAATTAGGATATCTAGCAGGAAATATTATTAATATATTTTGTTATCTTCAGATCGATTTAACGGGTTATGACTTCTCCCATCTTACCCTTTGGTCTAGTTATCTTCAAGATACCCATTTACATCAAGTTAATTTTGCTTATTCAGATTTAAGTAAATGCGTATTTGCCAAACAAATAAGCAGTATTGTATCAATCGCCTTAAGTCCTGATGGACAACTTCTTGCCACAGGAGATATCAACGGTGAGATTCATTTCTGGCGAGTGGCAGATAGTCAACTCTTATTCAGTTGTAAAGAACACACAGAATGGGTTCACGCAGTTGCCTTTAGCCCTGACGGTAAAATGCTCAGTAGTGCCAGTAGTGACCAAACGGTGAAATTATGGTCTGTTAGTGATGGAAGTTGTTTATACACCTTTTTAGGAAATCATCATCGCGTCTATACCGTTGCTTTTAGTCCTGATGGAAAGATCTTAGCAAGTGGTGGCAATGATTTCAACATCAGTCTCTGGAGTGTGGCCACTGGACAGTGTTTACAAACACTGACTGGACATAAAAACCTTATCTGGTCAGTCGCTTTTAGTAAAGACGGTAAAATGATAGCTAGTGGTAGTGAAGACCGTACTCTAAAGCTGTGGGATAGAGAAACTGGTCAGTGTTGGAAAACTTTTGTCGGACATAACCAATGGGTTCGGACTGTCGCTTTTAGTCCTGATGGTCAGTGCTTGGCCAGTGGTAGTGGCGATCGCACAGTCAAAATTTGGGATATTAACAAAGGCATCTGTGTTTTTACTCTTGAAGGACATACCGAGCGATTGCGTTCAGTCGCTTTTAGTCTCGAAGGAAACCTTCTCGCCAGTGGCGGGGGAGATCACATCATTAGAATCTGGGATGTTCAAAAAGGGGAGTGCCTCAAAACCATACATGGTCATAATAGTCGCTTAACTTCAGTAGCATTTAGTCCAGACAGTAATTTTTTAGTGAGTGCGGGAGAAGATCGAGCCATCAGGTTTTGGGAGGTTAACACGGGTCAATGTTGGAAAACTTGGCAAGGATATGGTAGTTGGATTCAATCAGTGGCCTTTAGTCCCGATGGAAATATTCTTGCCAGTGGCAGTGAAAATCGAACTGTTAGACTCTGGAAAATTGATACTGGCCAATCGTCGAAGCTAGAAGGACATAAAGGATGGGTTTGTTCTGTTGCCTTTAGTCCCGATGGAACTATGCTGGCAACCGCAAGTAGTGATTATAGTGTCAGATTATGGGATCCCAAGACAGGCCAATGTCTGAAAACTTTTTTAGGACATACTCGCTGGATTCGGACAATCACCTTTAGCCCTGATAGTCTGACCCTAGCCAGTTGTAGTGGTGACGCAACGATTAAACTCTGGGATATTACCACAGGTCACTGTAGAAAAACTTTTCAAGGTCACACAGGCTGGTTATGGTCGATCCAGTTCAGCCCCGATGGACTTACTCTAGTTAGTGGAAGTGAAGACAAAACTGTGAAATTGTGGGATGTTGAGACGGGGGAATGCTTAACTACGTTTACGGGACACGATAGCTGGGTTTTAGGGGTAGCCTTTAGTCCAGAGGGAAACATCATTGGCAGTGGTTCTTGTGACTGTACGATTAAACTATGGAATGTCCAAACAGGGCAATGCTTGAGAACCATTAAAGGTCACGATAGTTGGGTTCAGTCCATCGCGTTCAGTCCCAAAGGTGACATTTTAGCAAGTGGTAGTTGTGATAAAACGATTAAGCTTTGGGATTTGCCTTCAGGTCAATACGTTAAAACCCTAACTGGTCATGAAAAATGGGTTTTATCTGTTGCTTTTAGCCCTAATGGGCTATTGCTGGCTAGTGGGGGACAAGATGAAACGATTAAGCTTTGGGATCTTAAAACAGGTCAATCTTGTAACACTTTTGGTATTGAACGCCCCTATGAAGGAATATGTATTACTGGAGTTCAGGGGTTGACCCAAGCTCAAAAAAATACCCTACAATTTTTAGGAGCTATTGATTGACAATTTACTTTTTTTCTGTAGGGGCGACAAGCGGGCTAAAAGCATTGTCCAATAAGGATTATAATAGCATAAGTAAAAAAAAGATAGGTTTTAGTTCGTTCTAATGACCTATCTAGTTCAAATAATTAAAAATA
>CASBQB010000192.1 GCA_949127655.1 Chroococcales cyanobacterium PMM_0086
AGATAAGTCCCAAACCCTAGAACCAAAGAGGCGTAAAGTTTCTCAAGTCAATCAGGGAGTAAACACAAAGCAGTTGACGCTATTTGACTACGGTTAACTACGTTTGCTGTGTATCTCTAAGAGAGCTTCATCTGTTGAGACAAGCTGTACTATGGCGGCATGACCCTCGAACAAATCTTTCTCAATCGATTTAATAAGTGTCTGAGCTTTAATGGAACTTAACAAATGGTTGAAGAATCGTTGCTTCATACTCTCGAAAGCTGAATAGGCAGCCGACTTGGCACCACTATTACGAGCGTTACCATCAATATTAATCACATTTGTGGACTGTAGAGCCTCAGCAATGTTTTGATGTATAATTTGGTAGGCATTAGCATATTGGTCATAGATTTTAACTTGTTCATCACTCAGTTCGGTGACTAAGACCTCATAAGAGACACCATCGAATGAAATTGAACGTGCTGTATACATTCCTAGACTTTTGAGATCCCTAGCAACGACTTCAGCCGCCGCCACTCCTCCGGTTTGAACAAGACTTACAAATTCATCCCGACTCCGAAATGGCATTGAATCTGTAGACCATAAGCCCAATCTTTCCATATAGCTCAAATTTTCTAGTCGGCTGGCTCCAGTTGCTGAAACATATACTACTCTGGCATTAGGTAACGCTCTTTGTAGTCTCAGTCCACTTCTTCCTTGCATAGAGCCTTTCTTAACACCTCTGTCACCTTTTTCTGACGAGGCGTTTGCCATCGCATGAGATTCATCAAAGATGATTGCACCATCAAAGTCCTTACCTAAGAAGTTGACAATCTGCTGGAGACGAGAAATTTTGTTATCTTTCCCGTCGGAGCGTAGAGTCGCATAAGTAACAAATAAGATCCCTTCAGTAAGTTCTATAGGTTCTCCTAGTTTAAACTTAGAGAGTGGGATTACTTGCTCCTCTTTTCCCCCAAGAGCACAGAAGTCTCTTTTAGCGTCCTCTAATAAGGTTTCATTCTTTGATAACCACAGGGCTTTCTTACGTCCCTGTAGCCAGTTGTCAATAATTATTCCGGCAATTTGGCGACCTTTACCAACTCCTGTACCATCTGAGCAACCGTATCCTCTACGAAATCTTACTGCACCTTCTTCGCCTTCTGAAGAAAGTAATAGGGAATCAAGAGTCTCGTCAACAATGTACCAATTAGTTAAGAACTTTTCGTGACTATCTCCAGCGTAGATAATTGTTTCCAATTGGGCTGCTGAAAGATAACCTTCCTGAATTATTCGTCTTGGTAGAAGTGGACGATATTTCGGTAGAGGTGGCTTAACTGAACTCATTGCTGAGGACTCCACTAAGGGTGATGGATGAGCTTGAGCATTGTGAATTTGGATAGTCTGTGGTTGGTAGGACTCGTAAAGTCCATCATCACCAAGTTCTCGCAAATCAGTGTTGCTCTCAATGGCACTGTACTCAACTTCAACAAGATCATCCCAATTAAGAGGAACCTCTTGAGATTCGGTTGGTGTTGATGCAGTAAAAAGGAGGTTTAAGCCAGTTTCGTCCTTATCCTCAGAGGGTTCGATAGCTTTGTATTTTGGGAGAGCAACAGACTCTAAAACTTTTTCCTGAGTATCTTCTCTAGGAGAAGCTGCGCTATGCGCGTCTACAGCCTTGTACCTTGTTCCACGATGAATTTGAATATGCTCTAATAGATCTTTAAGACTGAGTTTGTCATCGATTATTTCTCCAAAGTCAAACCTTGATTCTCGTTCGATGATTGTCAGTCTCGTATCTATGGTCGTTCCATGTTTACGGTAGGCTCTCCCTTCAATTCCGGCACTAAACGCTACAAAGCCGAATCTTCTCAGCTTGAGGAAATAATCTCTCCAGTCTGGATTATTAGGACTGAACCAATCCGCAGTAATTGCGACTAATCTTCCTCCATGCTGTAATCTGTGAAGTGCAGATGTGATATGTTTCCACGTAGCCATAGGGTTACGCTTATTCATCTTTGGACTAGCACTAAATGGTGGGTTAATGAGAACTACTGTTGGTTTGAGGTCTTTATCCAATAGGTCATCAATCTGTTCCCCATTGTGGTCTGATATTGCGGCATCAGGAAACAACTCAATGAGGGTATCTCTTCTAGGCTTGTAGATTTCATTAAGTACAAGGAAAGCTCCGGCAATTTCAGCCCAGATAGCTAACAAACCATTGCCAGCACTTGGTTCGAGTACAAAATCTGTATTGTTGATATTCGCTGCAATGGCTGCTACAAAGGCTAAGGGGAGAGGAGTTGAGAACTGTTGATAGGCAATCTGAGCTTCAGAACGTCTGGTGTGAGTTGGTAAAGATGCTTCTAGTTGGATAAGTCGTTCTAGTGTTTGATGGTGGTCTCCTTTAAGCAGTTCATTTCCCAACTGGCGGAGATATAGAACTATACCTATTTCCAGCGATTCGTATGCGTCCTTCCAAATCCAGAGTCCCTCAGCATCACTCCCCCCGTAAACCGCACTCATTAACTCCTGTAAGACTTTAGTAGTTATATTTGATGAGGAAGTTAGCATCAAAGCCAATTCCTTTCCAACAGAGACAATACAGCTTCCATGCTTCTGAATGCTAGGGATTGAAGTTATTGGTAATAGAATTGGTAATATTTTACCTTGTTCTAAAATAGCCTTAATTTCTCTGACAACTTCAGTACGAATTTTTTCCCGATATTCCTCTGGAACTTTCTTTAAAGCTCCGATAATAGATGAAAGAGCACTTTTACCTTTGTGAAGTAGTAATTCTTTTGTAGAAGGTTGATTTACTGGTGAAAGTAATAGGTCTAAAGTCATTTGTTGTTCTTGTGTCATAATAAATTCCTCTATTTATGTCTTTGTTGTTGACACAAAGGCGCTAGCCATTAAAGAATTGGAAATACGTGAAAAATTTAATAATATAAAAATCAGTAATATTTTAAATAAGAAAAGTAATAGAACAGTTTAAATAACTGCTCTATTACGTAGGAAAATATTCTAAGTCTATTAACCCTGCTCTTTATAGGCTTATCAACTAAAAGAAATTGAAAAATAAACAAAAAAGCACTGTCACTTATCTTCTTTAAGGAAACAGCAACAATGATTTTATTATTAAACTTTTACTAATACTTTATTTGGAACATCACAACCTCCAAAGCAGTCTGGTCTGTCTTTTTGGACAAATTTGACTAAGAGAGCGCGATGGCAAAAGTAGTTCTTATCGGTTGTCTTTTCCCAACACAGAAGTGTCATATCTATGTTTGGGTCTAAAGTATTCAACCATTGTTTTATTTGTGGCAAATTCGCTCTCATTTCTTCTCTAAATCTGTCAATATATTCTTTTTTTGTGATTATCTTAGCTTTCCAATCTTTTAAGAGACTGGAGCTTGGGACAAAGAACTCTAAGGTTTTTTTTGTAGAGAATCCCTTGGAAACTGTTCTGGAAATTGGCACTAATTTACCGTGATGGTTTGCAGTTTCAAGCAGGAGAAGCGGTGTAAATCATTTGGTTACCTTTTTAATTAATCTTCTCTCTTAAAAGCGTGATAACGCCTTCAATATAAATATGATAAGACTCAGAAAGTATTTGTCTCAATAATTATTATCTGGTCATTTTATAGCTATAATATTAGGATTAAGATTACCAAAATGAGATGTCTGAAGCAATTAATCACGACCGATTATTTAAACAATTAATTTCTACCTTTTTTGTGGAATTTATTGAGCTATTCTTTCCTCAAGTAATGACTTATTTAGATACTAAGTCGGTCACTTTGTTAGACAAGGAAATTTTCACTGATCTCACCGAGGGAGATAGGCATGAAAGCGACTTAATTGCCCAAGTTAAATGGAAGGGAGAAAATTCCTTTTTTCTTGTTCATATAGAAGCCCAATCTAGTTCAGATAACAAGTTCAATCGTCGAATGTTTGTATATTTCTCAAGACTGTATGAAAAATACGCCCTTAGGGTGTACCCAATCGTTATTTTTTCGTATGACAGTCCACTTAAAGAGGCAATAAATCAGCATCAAGTAAATTTTCCTGATTTTAAAGTATTAGAATTTAACTATAGAACTGTGCAGCTTAATCGTTTGAATTGGCGAGATTATCTAAATCAAGTCAATCCAGTGGCAAGTGCGTTAATGTCTAAAATGAAGATAGAGTTAAAGGATAGACCAAAGGTAAAAGCAGAATGTCTGCGTCTTTTAGCAACATTAAAGTTGAACCCTGCTAAAACAAAGCTAGTATCAGGTTTTATAGATACCTATCTAAAGCTCAATCAAACAGAAACAATACTATTTAAACAAGAAGTTAGTAAATTTAGTACATCAGAAAAGGAGTCAGTTATGCAAATTACCACCAGTTGGATGCTCGAAGGGATAGAGATTAGAGTTAATAAAGAAAAAGAGTTAATTATTCGTTTAATTAAACGTAAATTTGGTGAAATTAGTTCAGAATTAGAAGCCCAGATAAGAGCTATAAATATTGATGATGTAGAAACATTGATGGAGTCGTTATTTGACTTTAATAAAGTAGATGATTTAACAAACTGGTTACATAGTCATCAATAAATTAAACCCTGCCAAAATACAGTTGATTTCAAGATTTGTTGATACATATCTCAAACTTAATCAGACGTAACCGTTCAGGGGGGTTACTTCTGGTAGACTAGGAAACATGGATGAAAAACACTCACTACAGATAGAAGGAATTGACGCAGGTGACTGGGAGAAGACCCCAGCCAGCGTCAGAAAT
>CASBQB010000193.1 GCA_949127655.1 Chroococcales cyanobacterium PMM_0086
ATGTTGAAAAAAGCCAGATAAATTATACTCATTTTTGAGCTTTTCAGTTTCTAAATCCGGTATTGGGGCTAAAGGTTCAGAAAAAGGTATATTGAGATGGACAACACCAGGAGTAGGAAAAAGAGAGTTTTCCCAAGCTTGTATAGAGATCTGACGCAGGTATCTCAACATCTCCAGATCCGAAGATGGCTGGGCTAATTCTATTTGCCAATTAGGATAATTATTATATAAATTGGTCTGATTAATAGTCTGTCCAGCATGACAATTACGCAGTGAAAGAGGGCGATCAGCAGTTAAAACAATTAAAGGGGTATGACTTTGTTTAGCTTCAATAATAGCTGGGTAAAAATTAGCTGCTGCAGTACCAGAAGTGCAGACGATAGCTACAGGTGCTTTAATTTGTTTAGCTAAACCTAAAGCAAAAAAAGCAGCAGATCTCTCATCTAAAATAGGTATAGCTTCAAGGTGAGGATGTTTGGCAAAAGCTAAAGTTAAGGGGGTAGAACGTGAACCAGGCGAGATGATTGCTTTAGTAAGTCCTAAGCGATATAAAGTTTCAACTAAAAGAGAAGACCACAGTGTATTAACATTGCAAAAATTGAGATTATTCATCACACTTCATTAACTAGAATATTAAGAGTAGATTTGAGCAGCTAAAGCAATGGCTTCTGGTAATATTTTATGTTCTTGTTGTTGGATACGAATATGTAAACTTTCTACCGTATCGTCCGCTAAGATAGGCACTGCAGCCTGCATAATAATCGCTCCACTATCCACCTCTAAGCTAGCTAAATGAACTGTACAACCCGTAATCTTTACTTTAGCAGCAAGAGCCAGATCAACGGCGTGAAGTCCTTTAAAACTAGGTAAAAGACTAGGATGAATATTCAGAATACGGTCAGGATAGCTAGTCAGCAAAACTTCAGTAACAATACGCATCCAACCAGCCATAATGATCCATTCTACCTGCTCAGCCTTAAAGACCTCAATGATCTCCTGTTCTAGTGCTTGTCTAGATGAATACTTGCGATGATCTAGCAAAAGAGACTTGACCCCCCAATGCTGCGCTTTAGTTTTAACTTTAGCTTCAGGGTTGTTGTAAATTACTCCTCGTATTTCGGCATTTAGTTGATGAGTATCTATAGCTTGGGCGATAGCTTCAAAATTACTACCATAACCAGAAGCCATAATACCAAGTTTTAGGGGGGTTTTCAATCTGATAGATTGTAGAGGGGGTGAAATAAGAGAAGTTGAGGCGTAGAGTGACATTCGCGCTGTGTAGTAGGTAATAAAGACTATCCTACCCTCACCAGGTTCTAATTAACTCTCACCACTTGAATTTTTTTTAGTCGGCTGAGAATTTTCTAATCTAAACTAGACGATAACAGTTATAAGACAAGCTAAAGGAGATTTTGAGAGCAAAGCTACATCAATTCACTATAAATGAGACTCTCTAGTGCCTAAACCCTGGTCATCCCAAGAAGCAGGATCTTCTATCGGTTCTAAATGAGTCATCACATGAGACCCTGGTAAGGCCTTCATAATAGCTAATTCTATCTCCTCACATAAATCATGTCCCTCTTTGACTGTCCATTTTCCAGGTACAAGAACATGAAAATAGATAAAACTACGTGCGCCTGCTATTCTGGTGCGTAGGGCGTGAAATTGAATATTCTGTTTATCGTAAGAGAGCAAAATATTTTTGATTTCTGCCTGTTGATCATCAGGTAAGGAGTGGTCTAGTAATTCTGAGGCCGTTTCTTGAAATAACTTTAAGCCAATCCAGACGATCTGTGCAGCTACCAATAGAGCAATAAGAGGATCAAGGATCAACCATCCTGTTATTTTAACCAACGAGACCCCAATAATTACACCAACAGAAGTCCAAACATCGGTCAATAAATGATGAGCATCAGCACGTAAAGTAATGGAACGTAGTCTCTTACTAGCTTTAAATAATAACCAAGCTACTCCTCCATTGATCCCAGACGCTACAATAGATAAAGCTATTCCTAAATTAACCTGTTCTATGGGTTGTAGATTAAAAAGACGTTCACCCGCAGTTACAGCAATAGTTACCGCAGCTACAATGATCAGAACACTCTCAATCCCGCTGGAAAAGTATTCAGCTTTAGAATGGCCAAATGGATGATCAAGGTCTGGAGGTTGTGCAGCAAAAGAAAGTGCCCAAAAACCGACAACAGCAGAAACTAAATTAACGCCCGACTCTAACGCGTCTGAAAGTAGACCTACAGAACCTGTCAAAAAGTAAGCCCCTGTTTTGAGCAAAATTGTCAGGATAGCCGCAATAATAGATAATACAATATAAGAACGAGCAGTTTTCATAGTTGTTTATCTCTGGTACTCTACTTTTTTATTAATGGAAGGGGATGGATCTCTAGACCCACCCTCTAAACTATAGCTTATAGTTGCTTATTGAATAGTCAAATATAACGACCCGTTATATCTGTCCAATAAACCATTTTGAACGGTCGAACCGTCTGGGATGTCCTACCAAACAACCACTATCTCGCCCTAGGA
>CASBQB010000194.1 GCA_949127655.1 Chroococcales cyanobacterium PMM_0086
CCATTGGCTTCTACTCCTTTAATTTTGACTGTTCCAATAGGACGGGTTAAAGGATAGACAGATATACCGTTTTTAAATTCTTTGGTTATCGGGTGATTGCCATATTTAGTAATAATGGGACTTTCTGGACCTACTCCAATTAGAGAACCTCTTCCCGAAGCATCAATAACTAAGCGTGGATCTAGTTTAACTCCCCATTCTTGCAAAAATGTATCTAATCCTAGATCTGTTTGTGGGTCAACTAAAAGTAAGAGGTTTCCTCCTTGATCTACATATTCTTTAATCAATTTTATTTCTGATTCTAAAAATTTCTTTCTTGAACCTATAATTAGTAGGCTGGCTATCTCTTTAGGAAAGGCAGTTTCTTGAGCTAAATTGAGCGGTTTAATTTGATATCCTTTATCTTTAAGAGCATTAATAGCCTCAGAAATACTATCTTTTCCTGCTTCTAAATTTGGTTCTTCATGCCCTTGTAAAATATAGATAGTTTCTAGAGTTTTTTTCTGAATTCTTTCCAATGCACTGGTTAATTTAATTTCAGATATGTTCTCTGTTGGGTTTCCAGTACGAGGATCAAGCTGTAAATACTGTACTAGCTGTTTTTTATTCGCATACTCTAAGTAAATACTGCCTAGGGGGTTTGGGCTAAATTGTCTAGCTATTCCTGGTTTAGTTTCAGGGTTGATGAATTCAAATTGAAAGTTAGAATTAGATTGACGATAAGTATTTAAGAGTTCTTTATCTACTGGATCAGCCTCTTTTAAAAAGACAAATACTTTGACAGGTAATGAGAGATTTTTGAGAAGCTGTTGACTTTGTGGCGCAAGGGTATAGAGTTGATTTTCTGTGAAGTCTACATGGATTGCATAGCTAAAAGCTAAAAAGTTAACTAAAACAAGAATTGTGATAAAAGCTAGAGTAGAAATTAAAATATTCGTGCCAACTTGAGTGGATCTCTTCTGCCAAAAAGAACGATTCAGCCAAAGAAATAGGAGCAACCAAATAACTAGAATTACTGCACCAGCAGTAGTTAAATCCAAGTAAAGAGGCAGGGATATACCTGTAACATATTGGGCAATAAGTCCTGCTACTAAAAAGATTATGCCAGGTATAAAAAGATACTTTAAAAACTTCCAATAATTAGCCATATTAACTATTTAACGCTCGCCAAAAAAAGTAAACCGACATACAGGCTAAATAAGAACAAAAAAAGAATTGAACAACAGAATCAGACAATCTCGGTAAAAATCTAGAACTTATAGTAGCACCAAGAAGCCCACCCATACCTAAAAGAAACCCTTCGCTAAAGAGGAGATTACCAGCAGGAAGATGCCCCAAACAAGAAGCAAGGGAAGTGATAACAATTACCCCTAAACTAGTTTGGATAGCCGATTTAATGCTCTCTCCAAGGAGTAACATCTGTAAAGGAACTAAAATAACCCCTCCCCCAATACCAAACAACCCAGAAAGAAGTCCCGCTAAAGTTCCAGTGATCAAACCAGCTATTATGGGAGATAATCTGGATGAGCGGGAAACTTGCTGATTATTGAGCTGAGTGCGTAGAAAAGTTAAATAGATATTGAGTAACATTAATAGCGCAAAACCCCCCTCTAAGAGAGATTTAGGCAGCAAAGGAACCAAATAAGCACCTAGATAAGCTGTCACAACACTAGGCAGTCCCAAAAGCAGAACTTTTTTAAGATTAATATAACCCATACGCCAGTTCTGGATACTGCCACTGATGGAAGTGAAAACGATAGCGAGACTGCTACTAGCAACAGCTTGAGGATAAGTGTAGTTGAAGAGTAATAAAAGAGGAACTAAGAGTGTTCCTCCACCAATACCCAAAAGTCCCGCCAATAGACCAGAGAGTAACCCCCCTAGCAGAAATAGACTTGTTGGTAAGAGGGAATTTGTGCTAAAAATTATAGTTGAGAAGAAGTAATAAAATAAAATCATGCAAGAGTTTTTTGAGAATGTACAGCGCTACCCTCGCTATTTGATAAGTCTAATTTTAGGGATATTCATCGCCGCTTTTGACAGTATACGACCTCTATTTTTTAAAAACTCTTTGACTGCTATTGCTACAGTGGGTATCTTGGTTAGTGGTTTTGCTTTCCTTTTCTTCACTCTTAAGGCTATGTTCGGTTTAACGGGCGCTTAAAATAAGGGTACAATTATTTAGTATCTAGTAGAAATTGCCCCAATTTTAAGTTATAGGGGTCAATAGTGAAAATATGGCAACTGATCGGAGAGTTTCTCGCGTTTCCTCACTCATCAAACGCGAAGTCAGTCAAATGCTACTTACTGAGATCAAAGATGATCGAGTAGGCGCTGGAATGGTTAGTGTGACTGATATAGATCTTTCTGGTGATATGCAGCACGCTAAAATTTTTGTGAGTATCTATGGAACACCTGAAGCAAAAGTCCAAACTATGGAAGGACTTAAAGCTTCTACCAGTTTCGTCCGTAAAGAACTAGGACAGCGTGTTCGCTTGAGAAGAACCCCTGAAGTCGTCTTTGTTGAGGACATTTCCCTAGAAAGGGGTGATCGTACATTACGTCTCATTGACCAAGTTACTAGAACTGATTCAGAATCACAAGAAGAGGAATAATTTGCTGATTTCTCGTCAAGAATTAGGACAAATGATCGTTATAAGGGCTTCTGGATATCTCCTAGACCATCAGAGAGAGTATCCACTCTGGGAACCTCCAGAGAAGACTTTACGCCATTGGCTAGAAGATCTCCAGGTTGGCGGTGTAATATTATTAGGGGCAAGCGCAGTTGAAGTTTCAATGCGTACTAAACAACTACAAAGCTGGAGTAAGACCCCCCTTTTAATTGCCGCAGACATTGAGGAAGGAGTAGGACAGAGATTCCCTGGCGGTACTGTTTTTCCTCCTCCTATGTCCTTAGGAGAAATTGCCACAAAAGATGAGTGGAAAGCAGTTTCCTACTCTATGCAAATGGGTATGATGATCGCCAAAGAAGCTCTCACAATTGGGATCAATTGGCTGTTAGCCCCAGTTGTAGATATTAATAATAACCCAGATAACCCAGTCATTAATATTAGGTCCTTTGGTGATACTCCAGAACTAGTGAGTAAATTAACTAAGGCCTTTATCAGAGGTGCTCAAACCTTAAGTGTACTAACAACAGCCAAACACTTTCCCGGACATGGAGATACTGCCAAAGACTCACATTTAGAGTTACCAGTAATAAATCATTCTCTAGAACGTTTAACAGAAGTAGAGATGTTACCTTTTAGAAGTGCTATTTCTGCTGAGGTTGCTAGTATTATGACAGCACATTTATTAATTCCTGCTTGGGATAAAGATAATCCTGCTACCCTTTCACCTGAGATCATTAACTCACAGTTAAGAGAAAGATTGGGGTTTAAAGGGTTGATCGTGACTGATGCTTTGATTATGGGGGGTATTACTAAAAATAACTCTCATAGTGAAGTAGCAGTTAAAGCAATTGAAGCAGGTGCTGATATTCTATTAATGCCACCAGATCCTGAAATCGCTCTAGATGCCATTTATAATGCCCTAGAAACGGGTCGTCTTTCTGTTGATAGAGTATTAGAGTCACTGCAACGTATCGCTAGTGCTAAAGCCAAATTAAAGCCATCTCTATCTTCTACAGAAGAAATAACTACTCAGTTATCTAGAAAAGACTATCAAGGACTCTGCAGTGTTATCTTGCAAAGTTCTCTTAGAGAAAGAGGAAATTTACCTCTTATTCCTCAAAAAGGAGAGAGTATTTTAGTAGTAGATGATTGGCTCAATTGTCAGTTTCTAAAGCGTAATAGTCCAGCAGTCAAGGTTCCTCAATCTTTAGGTTACACCACAAGACTAATAGACCAGACTACTCTAGAAAGTCTTCAGGGGTCTTCTTTTGTTTTACAGGTCTTCATTCGCGGCAATCCTTTTAGAGGTCAAGCAGGTTTGAGTTCTACCGCGCAGCAAGTATATCAAGGCTTAATCGAGAGAAAATGTTTACAGGCAGTTGTTATCTATGGTAGTCCTTATGTAGCTCAGTGGTTTCAAGAAAGACTTTCTGAAGATACCCCTTTTATTTTCACCTATGGCCAAGATGATCTAGCTCAAGCGATAGTTTGTCAAAAACTATTTAATCAATCTATAAAGAATCTTACTACAAGTCAATTTACGGATTAGGTGGTTGAAAAATGAAAAGAAAAGCCTTGCTGATCAAATATCGAAAAAACTCTAATATACTCTGGCTAGGTATTATCGGCTATGTATTAATACTTTTGATGTTTGTTTGGGGATTACTCTTTTTTAACGGAGTTATCACATTGGGAGGTGTTCCTGCTTCGATAGTAGTCAAGTTTGTGCAAGATCCAAAAGCTTTAACTGCTTTTTTTCTAGGAAATGGTAGACAACTACACAATAGACTAGAAAGCCTAGGAATAGAAGAAGACATTAAAGAATATTATCGGCCTCAAATTCCCGATGAAGTCGAATTAGATAGATATATACATCAGCTTTTATACGACCGTACAGGTTATCTGGGTTATAACTATTGGGCTAATTCTCAGGGAATGTTAGTTTTGAAGAAATCAGGAGAATATAGAATCCTCCGAGAACTTAGACAGAAAGCATTAAAAGAACATATAATTTATTCTAACTGATCAGCCAATATTTTTTATATAATAATCATTCAGGTTTCCTATCTGTGCTCAACACTTCAGAAACCTTTAATTTCAGTGAATTAAAAGTAGGAGATCGCAACAAATCCTCATTGCTAAAAGTACCCACCTCTATCTTACCCACATTCAGCAGGTTAAATTGGAAAAAAGTTATTTTAGGTAAAGTCGACTTAAAATAACAAAAATGCCAAATTCAGTACAAATAGAACTAGAAGACATTGGGTAGAGTGTCGTCAGAAGAAAAGGATGGTGTAAAAAGGGACAGAGAAAACACGTGTTAGGGACAAGAAGAAAAGGTAGAATAAATGTCATGGGAGGCTTAGGTTATACAGATAAGAAAAGGGTGTGTTATTTTAGAAAAAAAGGAGATGGTGATACTTTTTATATAGGCGTAGCCGCCCGTAGGGTACAACTAAAAACA
>CASBQB010000195.1 GCA_949127655.1 Chroococcales cyanobacterium PMM_0086
ACAAAGGACACAAAGGTAATGTACGAAGATAAACCACGAAGACACAAAGGACACAAAGGTAATGTACGAAGATAAACCACGAAGACACAAAGGACACAAAGGTAATGTACGAAAGGGAAAATGAGTTGTCTAACGAGATTATCGGGGCAGCGATCACTGTTCATCGAGAGTTAGGACCGGGTTTGTTGGAGTCGACTTATGAGGCTTGTCTGGAGTATGAGTTGTTAGATAGGGGGATAAGTGTGGAGCGTCAAGTTCCTCAACAGGTATTTTATAGGGGTGTAAAGCTCGAATGTGGCTATCGACTTGATTTATTGGTGGAAAATATGGTTATTGTAGAACTTAAAACTGTCGAACAATTCGCCCCTATTCACTCTGCTCAGTTGTTAACTTATCTTAAACTACGTCGCCTCTGGCTGGGAATGCTCATTAATTTTAACGTTCCCGTCCTTAAACAAGGTATCAAACGCTTAGTCAATAATTAAACTTTGTCTACTTTGTGTCTTTGTGGTTCATCTTCGTACATTACCTTTGTGTCTTTATAGTTCATCTTCGTACATTATCTTTGTCTACTTTGTGTCTTTGTGGTTCTTCATATGGTCTCCATGATGATCGTCTATAATATAGCAGTCCTAAATGATTGCTAAACAAAGTACAAATATATCTTGCCTGTTCTAGTGTTTATACGAGCTAAATCATAAAATCTTGCGTTATCCATGATTATTATCTGACCAAGTGCTCATTCTGGCATAGTATGTATAAACTTAAAAAAGTAAATAAAACTAGCTTGAAAAAAACAGTATTGAAAAATACAAAAAACCAAAAAAAAAAGAGATAATATGTAAAGTAGTGTTAAGAAAATATATCTACTCGGGTTAAATAGCTTTAATTTGACCTTCACACAAGCCTAGATTTTGAAAGATTTGAAAAAATGGTCTGTTCTGACAAAAACGAGGAATTTATGAACGTTACTGACTATGCCATCAAACGAATTATATTCAGTGGTTGGGTAAACTCTACAGCCGATGTAAAATTAGTCAACCCCCAAAAAAGCTGGGATCTATTAAAACCAGTCCGTCAATGGTTAGCGCAAGTTAGAATCACAGAAACACAAATCGCCCACCGGATTTGTAAATCAATTCCATCTCAATGTCCTTTTGCTAGGGAAATTAAAATACTCGACCGGACAATTCTCAAGATTCCCCCTTTGTGCAAACTAAATCCCCTCTATGATGATCTGATGGAACTGCGGTTTAGAGCAATGTGCTATCTAGTAGATGATTGTGGTGAAGATGTCAGTCAATACTGTTAAAAAGACGAATAATTGGTTCAGAAGCGCCACAGAGACGAACCAAGCCTTCTGATCTTAACTAGATTAATCGCCTGCCAGTCCTGAAATTTTAGCGCAGAGAGTTGGTATCCTGTTAAAAAGAGGAGCATTCCTCAACACCTGTAATAGTGATTAAAATTTCTATGCCTAGAAAAGCAGACGAATATGCCATCTTCATACTTCTCTCTAGCGGTCATCGGGAAGAAGTGCGCTTTACTAGTATACAAGAATTCCAAAAATGGTATAGTAACGAGTTAGTGCCCAGATTTGACTCAGAAGAATTTATTAATGTGCCCATTAAAAACATTCAGGGAGAGTATATGGTGCTACGTCCCTCTTCTGTGGTAGCTATTAGAGTAGAACCCGTCTTTTTTGGTAGTGTGGATCGTCTATGAACAGAATTAAAAGGTTACTTTCTCTTTCACTGGGTACCAGTCTAGTTTTACTATCGGCTATAGCAATTAAAAGCCAAAATTTTGCCCTAGAAAAGGTTAAAAGAGGGAATGTCACCGTTGCTTCAGTTGGCTTAGATAAGCAGATTTGGCAAAATAAAGGAGATCGTCAGTTACTCATTCAAGCTATCGACGAAAGCCTTAACTATCTTAAGACTAGCAAAGCGGCCCAAGACTATCATAAATTCCCCATACCAAGCATCACAGAAGAGAGAGTCCGGCGTTCATTACTTCGTTTTCGGACCCTTCTGTTAAATACAAAGACTCCTGAAGAACTACAGGCTGCAGTCTCTAGAGAGTTTGTTCTCTATCAAGCTGTAGGAACTGACCCGCAAAAAACAGTTATCTTTACAGGCTATTATGAACCCATCTATGAAGGTAGTTTAGAGCCAACCGCAGAATATCGCTATCCTCTCTATAGGAAACCGCAAAACTTTGACAGTTGGTCTGTTCCTCATCCTACACGTACAGAATTAGAAGGAAAAGATGGACTAAGCGGAACTTATCACCATTTAGCAGGTCAGGAACTGGTTTGGTTAAAAAGTCGTCTAGAAGCTTATTTAGTACAGATACAGGGTTCTGCTACAATAAAACTACCTGATGGTAAGTCTATTACTGTAGGCTATGATGGCGGAACTGATTATCCTTATGTCAGTATTGGTAAGGAGTTAATCAATGATGGAGTTTTTAAGCCTAATGAATTAAGCTTACCTGTTTTGAAAAATTATCTTGATCATAATCCAACTGCTCAAGATGAATACATACCTCGCAATAATCGCTTTGTCTTCTTTCGTGAAACTCATGGCGCACCACCTCAAGGAAGTATAGGTGTTCCGATAACACCTGAACGTTCTATTGCCACAGATAAGTCTCTCATGCCTCCAGGTGCTTTAGCTTTAATTCATACTTACATACCACAACTAGAAGAAGGTAAGATGACTATCCCTCAAGTTAGTCGTTATGTACTAGACCAAGATACAGGAAGTGCTATTAAAGGGCCAGGAAGAGTAGATATCTTTATGGGAGTAGGTAAAAGTGCAGGTGATCGGGCAGGTTTAATTAAATATCCTGGTCAACTATACTATCTTTTACTGAATCCGTAATTTCTTAGTTATTTTTGTAAAAACCAAGAAGATACTAAGGATAATTTTTTTGAGTAAATTATCCTTCATTAGTAATGTTCACATTATACATATTGGCTGGTTTTGTTGGGTTTTTCTTATTTAAGTAGATTATGATCCCTAGATAGGAATAACTATTAAAATAGCCTCTTTCTGCTGGTCATCGTATCCCCAACGGGTTACAAAAGATTGATATTCTCCTTGATTATTTTTTAAAGTTTCAGCAAGAATTGATAATTTTTTAGTAATTTCAGGTGATGCTACTTGTTTAATTAAAATTAAAGTGCGACGTTGAACCTGATCTGAACCCTCTGCCAAATCTTGATCATTATTGCGACGATGAGTAATAGCTGTAGCTGTAGACATAGCCAGATTTTTAACCAGTAATTCACCCACAATTTCTGGTGAAGATTTTAGAGCATTTATAACGCCAGAACAAGGATGATCCGCCAACTCTTTATGTGTCGTTAAATAGGCAACAAAAAAACCTCTTGCGCCATTTTCACTCATTACTAGTAAAGTCACAATATTGGTTATCTCTTCCTCTGTTAGAGAACCAGAAGAGAGTAAATCTAGAAAGCTTTCTGTTTTACTGATTGCTTGCTCAAAAGTAATATTAGAATCAATTGATTGAGCAAAGTTTAGATTTAATTCAGTCATTTTTTAACGCCCTAATTCATGTAAAGTGTTAATAATATCTGCACAATGTTGGGTAATCTTCAATAACTCTTCTCTCTTGTTACTCTTGGGAGGCGGAATTATTTCACCTACTCTAATAGTAAGAGGAGCCATCCTAGGAAAAGAAGAACCCTTCTTTAAAATGTTTTCTGTTCCCCATATACTGACAGGAAGCAGAGGAACTTGGGACAAAGAAGCAATCAAAGCTGCCCCTAATTTTGGATCTGTTATTTTAGCAGTAGAAGTACGAGTTCCTTCTAAAAAAATACCAATGGCCCAACCTTTTTCTAAAGCAGCAATAGCCGATTTAATCGCTTGACGATCTCCTTTACTACGGTTAACAGGATAGGCCCCATAGAGTTGAATTCCCTGTTTTAATAAAGGCACTCTAAATAGCTCCTCTTTAGCCATATAAGCAACAGGACGACCCACCGCACAAGCGATAACTAGGGGGTCTAAATAACTCGCATGGTTACTAACAATAATTAAAGGATCTTGATTAGGAACATTTTCTGCATTGTAGACTTTTCCTCTAAAATAAGTATGTAATAAAGGACTGACTACCGACCATTTAAGTAGACGGTATAAAAATAAACTACTAAAAGGTTCTCTATTCTGTTTAACTAATTGTGTCATCAGGAGATTTACCCAGACCTAAAAAGTTTTTCAAGCCTTCTAAAAAGTAGCTGATATCTTGCCAAGAGACTTTCAGAAGAGAGAGAATGCCAATAGAAATTAAAATAGTGCCTATAAAAACATTCTCTTTATAGAGAAATAATC
>CASBQB010000196.1 GCA_949127655.1 Chroococcales cyanobacterium PMM_0086
GATTGATAACCGACCAGTCTATATAGATAGGATCATTAGTAGTAAACTGAGTCGCGTCTGTATTAGTTCCTGGTTGGGTAGATATTACTAATGGTTGATAAAGAGTTAAATCGGGATAAACAGGTACAGGAGCACTTATACTAAGATTATAAGAAGCTGAGTAAGGGTAGACATACTGCCCCTGATAATAGTCATAGACTTTAGCTGTGTAGGTTCCAGCCGCTAGACCATTGAGAGAAATTGTCTCATCGTTGTAGCTGTAGTTGTAATAGTTAGAACGAGCAAGACGGTTTCCATAATAATCATAAAGCTCTAAAACTAAATCAACACTGGTTGAATTAGAATAAACCTCAATATAGTTACTACTTCCTCCCGTTGCAGCAATAGTAAATGTCCAATTATCGTAATAATCTGAATAAGATACAGAATCATTCCTGCTATAGCTTCCCTGAATTAAACCAATATTCCGATTTGACTGCTCAACTTGTAATTTTTGCCCATCAATAGTAATAACCGCACTATCATCCTCTGTTTTTATTCTTTGTAATTCTCCTCTACTTAACTCAACACCTCGAACTAAATCAGAAAACAGTTCGCCTTCATCCCCTAGAGTATCTGTGGTGTTAAGCTGAAAATCAAGTGCATGACCTATCTCTTCAATTAAAACTGCTGTAATCTCAGAAGTATTCTTCCCTTCTAAAAACTCCCCTGCTAAATAGATGGTATTTGTCGCTGCTGCATAGGCACCTTGTGCACCATTAATTTCTGATTGAGAGCGGATCTCTATTTTAGGCAGAATAGAAGAGTCAGACTTGGCTAATTCCCTGATTAAGGTTGTTGCTTTAGCAATGTCTATATCATTACCAAAAGCTAATTTAACCTTAGAAGTAAAATCTTCATTCTCCACAAATCGACTCAGAAGTACTTGTACATCTTGCAGATAACCATTTAAAGAAAGCCAAGGAAAGATATATTGATTATTGTCATTGGTAGCCATTTGGATAACTCCTATTTAGTAATTTAAGACTCGTTAGTGCTTTATTAGTGAGATCTTTGCTTCAGTCAGAAAAAATACCTATTTTCTCTCGTTGTAACTAGCAACTTATTTCTTTCTCCCGCTCTATAAGAGAGATTGAAATTATGATACAGATGCAACTCATAGTAAGAAAGTATTTCTATAACTATAGTATATGGCTCAATTAAAGAAATAAATTATCCAATTTAGCGGCAAAATTGGATAATTTATTTTTCTCTTTTTGTGGTAATAACGGTCAATCAGTGTAAACGATAAGCAATACTTATTGTTTCCTATCAATAGAATAAGCTTTTAAAATATCAGTTTATTGGTAGTTAAAGCTTAAAAAGTTTAGCTTAATCTTTCATTCTGGATAACAATTGCATCTGCTAAACCTTCTAGGGTGTATTCTTGAGCTTCAAGATCAACTCTCCCAAATAGTTGTTGACAGTTTTTTGAGGTCTCAGGACCAATAGAAGCTAAACATACACCTTCTAGAAAAGCCTCTAGGGAATGTAAAGACCCTTCAACCAACAACCTATTCTGAATCAATTGGTGGCTATTGGTGACCGTTTTAGAACTAGCAAAGGTAATAATATCAACCTGCTTACTTTCTAAAGCTTGCCAAGCGAGAGGGGGAATATCTTTGGGGGATGCAGACTGATAAGCTGCTACTTCCATCACTTCTGCACCTTGACTAGTTAATTCTTTGACTAGTAAATCACGTCCACCTGTTTCTACACGTGGGAATAAGATCTTTTTTCCCTCTAAGGAGTCTGGAAAATGACTTACTAAAGCATCAGCGATAAAATTAGGCGGGATAAAATCAGCTTTGACTCCTCTATTTTGCAGAAACTGAGCAGTTTTTTTCCCTACAACAGCTATTTTTACTCCTGCTAGACTGCGTATATCTTTATCTAAGCTTATTAACCTTTCCAAGAAATACTGCACACCATTAGCTGAGGTGAGAATCAACCAATCAAATTCAGATAACCTATCAATAGCCTGATCTAACCCATCCCAGGAAGCAGGGGGCGTAATTTCTAAAGCTGGCATTTCTAAAACTACTGCGCCTTTAGCCTGTAGAAGATCTATAAAAATCTTAGATTGTTCGGTGGATCTTGTTACTAAAACAGTTTTACCTGCTAAAGGTAGAACCTGAGAATGTGACATGAATTTTCGCGCTTTTACAACTTGACCAATGACTATGATACAGGGTGACAAGCTCACCCCTGCTACTTGTTTTAAGATATCCCCTAATGTTCCAATCCAGATCTTTTGTGTTTTTCTGGTGCAGTCTTGGATAATTGCTATAGATAGTACTGCAGACCTACCATATTTAATTAAAGATGCGACTATTTGGGGTAAGGTCTGACCGCCCATTAAGATAACCAGGGTATCCAATTTAGAGAGAGTTTCCCAGTCTAAGCGGTCAGGTTCATGGGCACTTAGAACAGTAAAGGAGTGACTTAAATCAGCATCAGTCAGGGGTATTCCAGCGACTAGAGGGGCGACTAAAGCTGAAGAGAGTCCGGCAACGACCTCAAAGGGGCAATTAGCCTGTTCTAGGGCTTCTATTTCTGAACTAGCTCTTCCAAAGATTAAAGGATCGCCACTTTTGAGCCTAATTACCTGTTTTCCTTGTAGACAGTGGGTAACTAGAAGTTGATTAATTTTACTCTGTGGGGTACTGGGTAAGCCTCCTCTTTTTCCTACTTCTATAAAAAGGCAGTCACTAGGACAGCATTGTAGTAAAGTTGGCTCAATTAGAGCATCATAGATGAGGACTTGGGCTATTTTTAGAAGTTCTTTGCCTTGTAAGGTGAGGTAGTCTTGATTCCCTGGACCTGCTCCTACTAGATAGACTTTACCTGTTTTTGAGGGCATTTATTGAGATATGTTAGGCAATATTGAGAATTAGCTTTTAACTGTTCTGTTCCTTAAATTTAATATTAGCCCAAGAGAGTTGTTTAACCTGAGCAATATCACCCTCTAAACTAGCCATTTTTAAATCTCGTTTGAAGTGTGCATTCTCAATTGCTTCATCTTTAGAACGTGAACTGATCTCAAAACACTTATCTAGGGTTTCATAAATACCTGTTCGACGTGACTTTGTATAAAATTGTCTTTCAGTATCCAATAATCTACTCATCAACTCCATGTGCATAGTATCTTCGTGACATATTTCTGCTAAGATACCCCATTCATCATTCCCTAATAGACTGTCTTCAGCGCCTAGACGGGTATCTGAAAATACTTCTCCTGTTACCTCTTGATATATCCTCGGTAGACTGTCTTCAAATTCATGTTTTTCTTCTAACCAGATACGTCTGATCTCACTTAACTCTTCTAAAGTAATTAAAGTGATGTCTTTCATCTCTTTGGGAGCGTTTTTTTGCACTTCTATCTGTGCTTCTAATATTCTTCTTACCCAGTATTCGCGCCAATATTTAGTATATGGCCCTGGTATGGGTTCTATTGAGATTTCTCCATCTACATTTCTCTCAAAGAGTTCTACTTTTCCGTAAATTCTTCTAAAATCTCTCTTTTCTCGATCTCCTCGTATATCTAGTTCATGACGCATATTTATTAAAGGCTGTAACCAGTCTTTTTCTTCGTTATTCTGGATCATTGCCTCTAGAGATTTATCACTATCTACCAAAGTACATACCCAACAGCCAAAACGAGAACTGCCACAACTTGGAGTCGAAGTATCCACCACTAAAGGACATTCATTCTCTTCTGTTGACTCTCTATACATAGCAAATAAATCCTTATTATTATATCCCCAAGGGTTTTCCCACTGCATTAAATATAACCAGACTTCATCCGTGCTCCAGTCTTCTATAGGGGTATAAAGTAAAGAACTAGGCAAGTGAGGATGTGGGCAAAGTCGATCACGCACCTTCTTAATGTCTCTCTGAGCCATTATTGCAGCACGATTAGCACTTTCAGCTTTACGCATTCCTAAAATAACAATTACCTCTCCATTAATACGCACCAGGTCACGAATAAATCTATTAGATGGGTCAATTTTCAAACGAGGAGTACACCATCTAAAGTTATGTCTTGGTGCTGGATAGCCCTTGCCAATTAAACCTACCCAATAAGTTTGAGATATATCTGGATATAATAAATGAGCTTCTATAGGTAAATCCTGTTCTTGTGCTGCAACTTTGATTCTTTCTATAGAATGTCTGACCCAAGCTGCAACTATGGGGTTTTCTACCAAGGTATCTGTGGTGATAACATAAATAGTCTTGTGGCGTTCTTCTGGCGGTAATGAGGAGATGGCATTCCAGATTAATTGCAATATTGCGGTACTATCCTTACCCCCACTATAACCAATGATCCAGGGTATCTCATCCTGTCTATACAGTTCTTGGACTTCTTGAGTGAGATCTTTTAAGTCCTCCACAAATTGGCTGACGCTACGAGGAGGAAAAAGTGAGGTCTGTATGTCAGTCATAGTAATAGTAATCAGGGTTTAGAGTGACTTGGTGACAATTATTTAACCCCTAAGGCAATTGTAACCCTGATTCAAAGACTCTACAGCCTCAACTTACTAAAATACTCCTAGAATTGCTCTACAACAAAAGCAGGAATACGTTTTGCATAATTGATTTCTTTGTTGGTTAGAGCTTGTGAAAACCTTTCAAAGGAGGTAGAACGCCAGTTCCGCTCATGGATGGGCTTGCTTTGCTCTCCCAAGAAATAGGCTAGAGTTCCTAATGCTGCTGCTGCGAACCAACCTACTAAGACAACTGCCAATAAAATTACCATCATGGTTTTTACTTGTTTTAACTTTTATTACTTTATGTAAATAAATGTAACAGAAATTTACATAAAGTGTCAACATAGCCATGAGTTCGGTTAACCGTATGAGGATACTTAAGAGAGAGTGGTTCTTGAGAGATTAAAGAGGAGGGCAGTGACAAAAGAAGTGAAAAACTAACTAAAATAGAGAGAAAGGAAGTCTAGTCGACATGAGGCAACATGATCCCAACCGTAATTGAAAGCTCTGGACGCGGAGAACGCGCATTTGATATCTATTCACGTCTGCTGCGTGAGAGAATAGTCTTTCTAGGGAGACAAGTCACAGATGAGCTAGCCAACCTCATCGTTGCACAACTTCTCTTTTTAGAAGCTGAAGACCCAGATAAAGACATCTACCTGTACATCAACTCACCTGGTGGCTCAGTTTCGGCTGGGATGGGAATTTTTGATACAATGAATCAGATTCGTCCTGATGTCTCGACAATTTGTGTAGGGTTAGCAGCTAGTATGGGAGCCTTTCTACTGAGTGCAGGAGCAAAAGGTAAAAGAATGAGCTTACCAAATTCCCGCATTATGATTCATCAACCTTTAGGTGGTGCCCAAGGACAGGCTACAGATATTGAAATTCAAGCTAAGGAGATCCTCTACATCAAAAAAATCTTGAATCAACATCTAGCTGACCATACAGGTCAACCTTTAGAAAAGATACAAGAAGATACAGAGAGAGACTTTTTCATGTCTGCCTTAGAAGCTCAAGAATATGGACTAATTGATCAAGTCATCAACAGCCGTCCTAGTATTAGTCAGCCTCCTTTAGTGTTAGAAGCATAGTCAAATTTCATATAAAATACCCCCGACCGCAAGGTAGGGGGATCGAATTAGAGCTTTACTAACTTTAGCAACTCTCTTTATTTTTTGGCTTTACTTTTCTTGCTAGCTAATTTCCGCTTGAATGCTGTTCCTAGCCCTAAAGCTGTAATACATCCTACGATAGTTATAGGTTCCGGTACAGCAGTTACTGCTTCTCCGGTGAATACCTGGATACGATTGTTAAAAGCATCTGCTACATAGATGTTGTTATTAAAATCAATGGCTATTCCACGAGGATTACTGAATTGACCGTTTTGCTCGCCAGCAGAACCAAATTGATCTAGATATTTGCCATTACTACTAAATTCCTGAATACGAAAGTTCTTCTGATCTACTACATAGAGATTATCGTTACTATTAATAGCTATACCAATAGGACGATCTAACTCACCTTTTCCAGCGCCAGGAGAACCAAATTGATCTAGATAGTTGCCATTACTATCAAATTTCTGGATACGATTGTTAGAAGTATCTGTGACATAAATGTTATTCTTGCTATCAATAGCTATACCGTTAGGACTACTGAATTCACCTTTTCCAGCGCCAGTCGAGCCGAATTCATTTAGATATTTTCCACTACTATCAAATTTTTGGACACGATCATTGCCCTGATCTACTACATAGATGTTATTATTATCGTCAATGGCTATACCTAAAGGACCACTGAATTCACCTTTTCCAGTACCAATACTTCCGAACTCAGCTATGTACAATCCAGTACTAGTAAAGGTCTCAATCCGTCCGCTATCATTATCTACTACATAGATATTATTCTTACTATCAAGGGCTATGCCTTGAGGACGTTCAAATTGACCTTTTCCATTACCCTGAGACCCAAATTGATTTAGATATTTTCCACTACTATCAAATTCTTGGACACGATAGTTGCTAGTATCTGTAACATAGATGTTCTTATTATTCCCAACGGCTACACCAAAAGGAATCGCAAATTCCCCCTTTCCATTACCCTGTGTACCAAAGGCAAAGGAAAAACTGGCAGCCTGTGCAGCAACAAAGGAACTATTGGCGACTAGACCGCCAACTGCCAGACTAATAATAAGAGCGATGCTTTTAAAATTCATAATAACCCCCGCTAATTACGTATAAACACTTATATTATAACATTATAGTCCAGGTGTTGCAATGAAACTTAGTTTCAAGTCAGCTTTTAGTAGTTACGCTCTGTCCACCAAGTGAAGAAACAGTCATTGAGTTAGAAAGATTTTGGTAATCCAGCTTGTTTTACAACTGCATTAGCTGTGTGACGGGATTTGATAGTATTATCAACAACAAGTCTACGTTCGGTGATAGGACTATACCAAACTCGTGATCTCCTTTTCCTTGACGTTCAAGATAACAGTTTGCAGCAAGGAGCAATTTTTTGAGTTGAGGAGTGAGAGAACTAGGCATTAGTTTAAGCTAACTGAATTAATTCTTGACGATGACTAATCAATTCAAAGGTGATTGTTCCTCTATAGTCAGGTAAAATTACTCTATTGCTTAGTAATAATTCTGGTATGATTTCTTTGAGTTTTTGGGATAAATTTTCAAGGCTATTTGCTTCTGTTGCTAAACCAGGAACATCCTCACTCTCAGCTACCCAGACAAGAGCTTCTTCATCCCAAAAGGCTTCTATTTTATAGGAGTTCATGGATTTAATTTATTTGATAAACTAGTGTTAATTTTAATATTTTATGGTAGTCTAAATTTTTGTTAACTGTTATTAACCCTTGACAAAAACGGTGACAGTGGCGTGGATGATTTATTTTTTTTGTAACCAATTAATCAAAGATGTTTTTATTCGTGTTAATCGTTCTGGTGAAATATTTCCCAGACGTGCGTTAATTACGGATGATTGGACGCTGATTAATCGTCCTAAGCGAATCACAGAAGCAACTTGAAGACCTGTAGCGGTGTAGTCAGAATCTGAGAGGTTGATAATTTCATCAAATTCGGGAGTGGCTTGATGGAGAACAGAGGAAATTAAAGCCAGTAATAAGTCAGGATAGCGACTCGGTGAAATGGCGATAACTAAGGCAGGACGAAGGTTTCCTTGCTTCAAGTCAGCTTGAGGAAAGCGAATTAAAACAATATCACCCGGTTTCATGTTTGATAGATTTCTTGAGCATCTTTTAATGAATATTCAATGTCGTCATCTTCACGAAAAAATTGCTCTAAGCAAAATTCTTGCCAGTCCTTGTCCTGCCAGTTAGTATATTCTGGGTGAGTCGTTATTAACGAGGTAAAGTTAGCTATTTTTTCAACAATGTGATCGGGTAGTTGGTCAATTTGTTGATGGAGTTGTTCACGGAGAGTTGCTGACATAGGTTAGGATATCTCGTGAAGGTGTTAAAAACTGGTTTATCCATTGTAACGGAATTCACCTGAGTTCGATCTAAGAAAATCAGCTATCAATAGTCAGGGCTGTTTCATTTTAAAAGTCCCCTACTAACAGTGATTAAATCTTCACTATCAATAGAGGACTCAAGTAATTAATCTAGATAACTATTTGGTTTCAGAGAACTCAGCGTCAATTACATCATCTCCATTACCACCTTGAGGCGGTGTATTTGTATCGTCACTAGGAGGGGGGGTTTGTCCTTCACCTTGTTGATACATACTAGCGCCAATTGTGTAAAGAGCTTGCTGAAGTTCAGGCATTAAAGTTTTAATCTGATCATCATCATCCTTGGCTAGAGCTTCTTGGAGAGACTTGATCAGTCCTTCTACCTTCTCTTTATCAGCCGCAGAGACCTTATCGCCGAATTCTTTAACCTGCTTATCTGCTTGATAAACTAGTGAGTCAGCTTGGTTTTTACGGTCAATTTTCTCACGGCGATCACGATCAGCGTTAGCATTTGATTCTGCCTCTTTGACCATGCGATCTACTTCATCAGAAGGTAGAGTGGAAGCACCTGTGATACTGATTGACTGTTCTTTTCCAGTACCCTTGTCCTTAGCAGCTACATTGAGGATACCATCAGCATTGATATCAAAGGTGACCTCAATTTGTGGTACACCACGAGGAGCAGCAGGTATCCCATCTAGACGGAAAGTACCCAGACTCTTGTTATCGCGTGCAAACTCACGTTCTCCTTGTAAGACATGAATTTCTACATTAGTTTGACCATCTGCTGCTGTAGAGAAGACTTCAGACTTCTTACTAGGAATAGTGGTGTTACGAGGAATAATCTTAGTCATCACACCGCCAAGGGTTTCTACGCCTAGAGAGAGAGGATTAACATCAAGTAAGAGGATGTCTTTAACCTCGCCAACCAAGACACCACCTTGAATAGCTGCACCAATAGCGACGACTTCATCAGGGTTAACACTTTGGTTAGGTTCTTTAGCGAGAACACGACGCACTAAGTCTTGAATAGCGGGGATACGTGTAGATCCTCCCACTAGAACCACTTCATCTAAAGCACTTTTATCAATTTTTGCATCACGGATAGAATTTTCAACTGGTAGACGACAACGTTCAATTAAATCTGAGCATATCTCCTCAAATTTACCTCTGGTTAGGGTTGTGTCTAGGTGTTTTGGTCCATCTGCAGTAGCAGTGATGAAGGGTAGGTTAATCTCTGTTTGAGTGACGCTAGAGAGTTCAATTTTGGCTTTTTCTGCAGCTTCTGTCAGACGTTGAAGGGCTTGTTTATCCTGACGCAGATCAATTCCTTCAGATTTCTTAAATTCTGATGCTAAGTAATCTACGATCTTCTTATCAAAGTCATCCCCACCTAAGTGAGTGTCTCCAGAGGTTGCTAGAACTTCAAATACTCCATCACCTACTTCTAGGATAGAAACATCAAAGGTTCCACCACCAAGGTCAAAAACGATGATTGTTTCATTAGTTTTTCTATCTAAACCATAGGCTAAAGATGCGGCTGTTGGTTCGTTGATAATGCGTAGAACCTCGACACCAGCTATTTTTCCAGCATCTTTTGTCGCTTGACGTTGTGAGTCATTGAAGTAAGCAGGAACAGTGATAACTGCTTGAGTGACTGTTTCTCCCAGATACTTACTAGCATCATCAACTAATTTGCGGAGAACTTGAGCAGAAATTTCCTCTGGTGCAAACTGTTTACCTTGGGCTGGACAGTCAATTTTAACATTGGCATTGCTATCCCGCAGGACTTTGTAGGGTACTTCTGAAACTTCATTACCCACTTCATCATATTTTCTACCGATGAAGCGCTTAACAGAATAAAAAGTGTTCGGAGGGTTCATCACTGCCTGACGTTTGGCAATTTGTCCCACTAGACGATCGCCATTTTTAGCATAGGCGACAACCGATGGTGTGGTTCTAAAGCCTTCTGCGTTAGCGATAACAGTAGGTTTTCCACCTTCCATCAC
>CASBQB010000197.1 GCA_949127655.1 Chroococcales cyanobacterium PMM_0086
GCTTGCTACACCTGTGGCGGTCAGATGAATAGTGCATCTTTCATGGTCAGCCTAGGAGAAAATCATCTCATCCGTTTTTTAGTCTCTGACTATGGAATTACCTGGACAGAGATGAGGGATGATCGAGAACTTATGAAACTAGAAGGCGCAGAAGCAATTAATCAGCTTCAAGAACTAGCAAATTTAGTCAAATACCACAAAGCAACCCCCTCACTTGGCCAGGTTAGCTGGGCGCAATGAGCTAATGATCTAAGCAACCCTGTGAAGTTGACCTGTAAATCTAGGAAATATAAAGAAAAGATTATATTTTTAGAATATTGCCTTGATCCTTGGCACTATCTTATATAGATTAAACGAGGTCAGCTTAAATAAAGACCTTGAACATAGAATAAAACAAGAACGAAGAGGGCAGGGTAAATTATCACCTTGCCCTTCTTTAATTAATCTTCAGCGAATACATAATCACGCAGTGTACTAGGATCTGGTTCAGGACTGTTTTGGGCAAATTCAACGGCTTCATTAATCAGCTTTTGAATTTTTTGCTCAATAGCAGTCAATTCTTCGGAACTAACTAACTCCTGTTCAAGTAGATAAGAAGCAAACTTTTTGATCGGATCTTTAGCGCCCCAAAACTTTTTCTCATCAGAAGATCTCATTTCATCAGGATCAGCCAAAGAATGACCTCTGAAGCGATAAGTTAAAGCCTCAATTAGGGTAGGACCTTCACCAGCGCGTGCTCTAGCTACAGCCTCTTGAGCTACCGTATAGACAGCTAGAACGTCCATACCATCCACTTCTACCCCCTTCATATTAAAAACACTGGCTTTTTTATAAATTTCAGGTTGAGAAGTAGCTCGATAGTGAGACATCCCAATAGCCCACTTATTATTTTCTACAACATAAATAATTGGCAGTTTCCAAAGGGAAGCCATGTTCAAACATTCAAAGAATTGCCCATTATTACTTGCTCCATCACCAAAAAAGCAAGCTGTCACTTGATCTGCTTGAGGATCAGCCATGGCTTCACGACGATACTTACTTTGAAAAGCAGCCCCTGTAGCTACGGGAATACCTTCAGCGACAAAAGCATAACCCCCTAAAAGTCCATGCTCAGCAGAAAACATGTGCATAGAACCACCACGTCCTTTACTACAGCCAGTAGCTTTACCAAATAACTCGGCCATGACTTCATTAGGCGGTACTCCAGCACTCAAGGCATGAACGTGATCTCGATAAGTACTACAAACATAGTCTTCCCCAGTTCGTAAGGCCTTAATTATGCCGCTAGAGACAGCTTCTTGTCCATTGTAGAGATGGACAAAACCAAACATTTTACCTCGATAATACATTTCTGCGCATTTGTCCTCAAACAAGCGCCCAAGAATCATATCCTCATAAAGCAGCAAGCCCTCTTCTTTTTTCAGCTTGACTGTAGCCGTGTTAAATTCAGGTAGGGTTCTTTCGGAAAACATAGAGTCTGTAATTATGTAAGCTATCGCTTTTAAGTTAAGTTGCTTTTTATTCTGGCAGAGCAACCGATAATCAATCTTAACCCGATTTCTCAGAAATACGACCATCAAGAGGGAAGGTTTTATTTAATCCTGGCAGTCTTTCTATCTTAGGTCGTCATAGATCAGCTAAAATCAGGCTAAATCCTTTTCCAGATTCTTCTAACACCTGACTCTTTCTCAAGTCAAAACATTGACTCTTTAATTAACGAATTACCGTGCGCATTCCACTTGATTATTACAGAATATTAGGTGTTCCCATACAAGCTACCATAGAGCAGCTCGCTCAAGCTTATCAAGATAGGAGTAAACAACTCCCTCGCAAAGAATACAGTAGTCAAGCAATTACTGCTCGTGTTCAAATATTAGATCAAGCTTATCATTTTTTGTCAAATCCCCTCCTCAAGGCTGACTATGACCAAGAATTTTTATCGCTTATTTATAACAATACTTCTTCAGTAGAAAATGAGGAAATAGCCAGCAGTACCCTAGATTTACCTGCTGCAGTAGAAAATGAGGAAATAGCCAGCAGTACCCTAGATTTACCTCACTCACCCTATCTAGAGATTGAATCAGAACAACTAAGCGGTGGTCTAGTTATCTTGCAAGAACTAGCAGAATATGAACAAGTTATTCGCTTCGGTGAGTCATTTCTAGAAAACCATCCCCAAAACATCACCGACCAGACAGATATCTTGTTAAGTATTGCCCTAGCAGAACTAGAATTGAGTCGTGAACAGTGGCAGCAAAAAAACTATGAACAGGCATCTAGTCATGGTCAGAAAGGATTAAAAATCTTGAAAAATCATCAAGTTTTGCCAACTATTCAGTTAGAAATAGAAACGGAACTAGCTAAACTACGCCCCTATCGAATTCTCAGTATTTTTAGTCAATCTAATCCCCAACCCGAACAAAGACTCCAAGGAATCGAACTCCTCCAAAAAGTTCTCCAGCTGCGAGAAGGAATAGATGGAAAAGGCAATGATTATTCGGGACTTAATTTAGAAAATTTTTTGCACTTCATTCAACAACTACGTCCTCTTTTAAATAGCCAAGAACAAAACAGTCTCTTTAGTGCCGAAGCAAAACGTCCATCATCAGTGGGAGTTTATCTCTTCGTTTACACTTTGATAGCACAAGGTTTTACTCAAAAAGATCCCTATCTCATCGCCCAAGCACAACAAAAACTTGTTATTATTTCTCAAAGACAAGATGTCATAATTGAA
>CASBQB010000198.1 GCA_949127655.1 Chroococcales cyanobacterium PMM_0086
GTTATATGCTGGTTAAGAATATAGAAGGAGCAGCAGAAACCTATGCCAAAGAAAGAGACAATTTTAAAGAAGCCGCTAAACAGGCAGAAAGCAGACTAAAAAAAATAGGTGCAGATAAGGAACAAGAAAATCTAGATAAAGTGATGTCGCTTTTTAATGAGTTTACAGATCTAGCCTCCAAAACTTTTCAGCTAATTGATCAAAATCAACAACAAGAAGCAATTGCCCTGTATTTGCCGAACTCCAAAAGAATTCTCAATGACCTAAATCAATTGGTTGATGAGATTAATGAAGTAGAACTAGCTAAGGTAAAGGGCAATATTGATAACACCCGTGGTTCTATTAATTTTATTCAATTAATGTCGATTGTGATGGTGGCGATCTGCATTATCGCGGCCTATTTTGTGGCAGGAATAACCCAAAAGAGCTTAGATAGTATGATCAACGAAATAAAACAAACAGAGATTCAAACCCAAAAAAGCTTCGGCATTCTGATCAATCAAATGCAAGAATCAGGGATTTCAGTAATCACCTCAGCTACAGAATTAGCTGCTTCAGGAAAACAACTTGAAGCGACCATCACACAACAAGCGGCCTCCATTACACAAGTAGCAGCTACCGCTAAAGAAATTTCAGCCACATCAGGTCAATTGACCCGCACAATGGAGGGGGTAGGTCACACAGCTAAAACTACCGCCCACGCTGCTAGTGATAGTCAAAAAAACTTGATCGAAATGGAAAAGACAATGCTTCAATTAGCAGACGCAACTCATTCAGTGGCTGCCAAATTGGGAACAATGAGCAGCAAAGCCAACAATATTAATAGCGTTGTGTCCACTATTACTAAAGTAGCAGTTCAAACAAACTTACTGTCATTGAATGCAGCCATAGAAGCAGAAAAAGCAGGGGAATATGGGGCAGGGTTTTCAGTAGTAGCTAGAGAAATCAGACGCTTAGCAGATCAAACAGCAGTAGCCACCCTAGAAATAGAACAGATGGTCAAAGAAATGCAGGGGGCGGTCTCTACAGGGGTGATGGAGATGGACAAGTTTACTAAAGAAGTGGAAGAGGGGGTAGACAATGTGCACAGTATTAGCGTGAAGTTGGAATCAATTATCGAACAAGTCCAAGACCTGACACCCCAGTTTCAGGACGTAAGCGACAGTATGGAAGGACAGTTTGAGGGAGCACAACAGATAAGCGGTGCGATGGAACAATTAAATGAAGTCTCCTCTCACACCACAGACTCTTTAAGGAGGATTAATGAGGCAATTGGGCGACTAAATCAGGTTTCCCAGAATTTACATCAGGAAATAGCTAATTTTCAAGATGGACGCGTTTAAGCACATATGAATGAAGAACGGTCTTTAAATGACTGCTGGAATAAGATAGGAGTGATTGGAGATCGTAGTTGTCCTCAACTGAAGACCTTTATTCACTGTCATAGTTGTCCGGTCTATTCAGATGCAGGAAGGACTCTATTTAATCGAGAAGTTCCCCAACAGTACCTAGAAGATTGGACAAATATTCTAGCTGAAGCTTCTGTCAACATGGCAGGAGAAACAGGTCATGGGTCCTTAATGCGGACAAGTAAATCTGTTTCTGTAATGATCTTTCGTTTAGGTGGTGAATTACTAGCTATGGCTGTGAGATTCTTACAAGAAGTAACCACTCCTTGTGTAATTCATAGACTCCCTCATCGCAGTAATCAACTATTTTTGGGACTAGTCAATATTAGGGGTGAAACATTGCTTTGTGTCTCTCTGGGCTATATCTTATCTTTAACAACAACTAATTCCTCTAAAACTACCTTAATTTCTTCTAGTTTAGGTTCTTTCAATCGGGATCTCCTTAAACGAATGATTGTCGCGGGAACTTCGGAAAATCGCTGGGTCTTTTATGTAGATGAGGTCTTAGGGATGTATCGGTTCTACCCACAGGAATTGAAAGAAGCTCCTGTTGTGATTACTAAAGCCTCAGAGACTTATACTCAAGGAGTCATTGATTGGCAAGACCAAAAGGTTAATCTGCTAGATTCAGAATTGTTATTTTATGCCCTCAATCGTAAGATTTTAGAAGGTTAGGAGAGGAGACAAATGACAGGCTACTCCATACTAAAACTCTTTAGTAAAGAAGTATTTGTACAAATAACAGTTCTTCAAGAACAAGAGTCTATCCTAAAAACCCAGACTCTATCTAATAGCCTCTTAGAAACCTTAATTCAAGCCATTCATAAGATTCAAGGGATGGCGCACCTAGTTGAAAGAAAGGGCATCATTGAACTAACTCAAGCGTTAGAAGATTGTTTCCGAGGGGCGCTCAATGGAAAGAGAATGCTCAGTGAAGATCAGGTAGATTTGCTACTCCATGCAGGAAATTTGATTCTAGAGATGAGCCAAGTCAGGGATGAAGACTGGGAAAAATGGCTATCTGAAGAAACCTGGGAAATTAGTACAACAAAACAGGCCATCGCTGCTTTGAGTTTTGGGGGGGATCTAGTCACAAAATCTGCCCCTATTCTAGAGAAAGATAATACTCCACCCTTAGAACTTCCAGAAATCGATAAGATTTTACCACCAGAACCCACTAAAGAAACTCTAGTCCCGTCTCTGTTAACACCTACTAATCCAACCGTCATACCTGCTACAAGATCTAGGGAAATAGACTCATCAGTCTCCCCACAAAATAGCTCCATGCTGGACTTATTTCGCCTAGAAGTAGAAGCACAGGTAAGCAGTATGAACACAGGACTTCTCTCACTAGAAACTAATCCCACCTCGGCTGCTGATTTAGAAGCATTGATGAGGGCGGCTCACTCTATTAAAGGTGCAGCAAGGATTGTGGCGCTTGAGGAGGCAGTTAATATAGCTCATGTTATGGAAGATTGTTTCGTAGAAGCGCAAAATCAAAAAATCGTCATCCAGTCAGAACAGATAGATGTCTTATTGCAAGGTGTGGATCAACTTGCTACCATGAGTCAAATAAGGACAGAAGAGTTAAACTCCTGGTTACAGTCACATCAAACCCAATTACAAACAACTTATAGAGCGATTGGGGCTATCCTTAACCCTGATTTAGCTATTATTACACCCATCCCTACTGTCACCCAGAAGACAGCAGAGAAACAACCTCTAGAAGTCTCCTTAAAAAAACCTTCAGAAGTCAAAACAGTTGAGGAAAAATCTCCTAACAATCAAGATCGTGTGGTTAGGGTTGATGCTGATAATCTCAATCGAATTATGGGATTAGCAGGGGAAAGTCTGATCGCAGCCAATTGGTTAGAACCATTTACAGATTCTCTTGTCCTGCTTAAATCTCGTCAAATAGAATTAGCTAAACTGATTGAAAACCTGCAAGAATCGCTTACCCTTCATCCATTAGAGCGTCATATTGAAATCAGTCTCGCTGCTGTGATGCAAAAAAAACAGGAATGTTTAGAGATTATGGGGGAACGGATTCAAGAACTAGAACAATATGGTCGTCGCACAACCAGTCTCTCTGATCGTCTCTACAATGAGGTAATTACTACCCACATGAGACCCTTTGCTGATGGAGTACAAGGCTTTCCCCGCATGATCCGCGATCTCGCTCGCCAACTCAATAAACAGGTTACCTTAGAGATAACTGGGAAAGCGACTCCAGTTGACCGAGACATTCTTAAAAAACTAGAAGCACCCTTAACTCATATCCTTCGCAATGCCCTAGATCACGGACTGGAACTACCAGAGGATCGCTTATCAATGGGTAAACCGGCTGAAGGTACTATCCGTCTAGAAGCGATGCACCGAGGAGGAATGCTCTCGATCACCATCAGCGATGATGGAAGAGGTCTAGACTTAGAAAAACTACGCACTAAGGTCATTGATCGGGGTCTAGCTTCTAAGGAAGTAGCCCAGAAATTGACTGAAAGTGAATTAATAGAATTTCTCTTTTTACCAGGCTTTTCCACCGCTAAACAAGTCACGGAGATTTCTGGTAGGGGGGTAGGATTAGATATTGCTAAAAGTATGGCTCAAGATGTCGGTGGAACAGTACGGGCTACCTCCTCTTTAGGTAAAGGAACAAGCTTTTATTTTCAATTACCCCTAACTCTCTCAGTTATTCGCACCCTCTTAGTAGAAATTGCTGGAGAAATCTATGCCTTTCCTCTAGCTAGAATTGACCAGATTGTCATGTTGGAGAAGTCTGATATCTCAGTGGTAGAGGGGAGACAGTATTTTACAATCGACAAAAAAAATATTGGTTTAATTGCTGCTAATCAAGTCTTAGGCTTTAATGAAGCTTACCTTCATTCTGACTATCTTTCTGTTGTGATGATCAGTGATCAGTCTAACTGTTACGGCGTTTTAGTTGATCGGTTTTTGGGCGAACGAGATTTAGTGGTCAGACCTCTAGATCACAGACTAGGTAAAGTTCAAGACATCAGCGCTTCTGCGCTTGATGAAGATGGTTCCCCTATCCTGATTATCGATGTTTCTGATCTGGTGCGCTCCATTGACACCATGCTCAATGTTCGCTACTGGGTGACAATTGATGTAGAGGGCAAAAATATTTCTACTGCTCAACAGCGTAATAAAAGTATCTTAGTAGTAGATGACTCTATCACAGTGCGAGAAATGGAACGCAAACTACTAGAAAATCATGGCTATCAAGTAGATGTCTCGGTCAATGGGTTGGAGGCCTGGAATGCTCTGCGTACGAATTCTTATGATTTAGTGATCAGTGATATTGATATGCCTCGGATGAATGGGATTGAACTACTCAAACAAATTCGTAACCATTCTCAATTGTCCTCTCTTCCTGTGATAGTTGTCTCTTACCGAGATCGTGAAGAAGACCGCATTCAAGGCTTAGAAGCAGGTGCCAATTATTATCTAACTAAAAGTAGTTTTGAAGATGACAGCTTGATCAAAGCTGTTGCTGATCTAGTGGGAACTTAAAAATATGCGCATCGCCATTGTCAATGACCTCAATATTGCTGTGGAGTCCTTGCGACGCGCTTTGTTGACTGTTCCAGAATATCAAGTAGCTTGGGTCGCTCAAAA
>CASBQB010000199.1 GCA_949127655.1 Chroococcales cyanobacterium PMM_0086
AGATTAGAAAATGACACTTGAGACTGAGACTATTTTAATTAAACTGATAGAAGAGATCAATCAGGCAGTAGCATATCAACGCGGAGATGCTGATATATGATTACATTTGAAGAAGCTCTAGAAGTTGTAAGTCAATTACCAATAGAACAGCAAGAAGCGTTAGTGAATATTGTTAAGCAACGCTATCTAGAGACACGAAGAAAAGAAATTGCTCAGGAATGTAATGCAGCATTAGCAGAGTATAAAAAGGGAAATTAAGTATCACAAACGGCCCAAGAAGCTATTTTGGATTTACGTACTTTTTTGAATTATGATAACAAATGAGAAAGCTTATTCTCACATCAGGATTTAAAAGATCTTTAGAGAAGTTTGTACGACGTAATAATGTATTACAAAAACAACTTGAAGAGACGTTGTTACAAATGTCAGAAGATATTTTCGCTCCTAATCTTATGACACATCGTTTAAAAGGTGAATATAAGGGTTTAAGAGCCTGTTCTTGTGGTTACGACTGTCGTATTATTTTCTCTCTTGAAAAAAACAACCAGACTGGAGAAGAGGAAATTGTTATTCTTAATATTGCTTCCCATGATGAAGTTTACTGAGTTTTTTAACCGTTTCCCTTAAGATTTAATAGGGCGCAATACAGGAAACAAAAAGTCTAACGAACAGAAGAGCTTGTATTTTGACCCGACTTTGAAACAGATTAAGTAAGTAGAAAAAATAGAAGAAATTCCGATAACGTGAGGTTAAAAGAAGTATAGTTATGAGCTTTATTGTATCTGACGAGATTTTAACAGCAACTGGTATGACCGAAACTGAGATGAAACTAGAAATTGCGGTCATGCTGTTTCAAAAAGAAAAACTGACTCTTGCACAGGCAGCTAGATTGGTTGGAACTAATCGCATGAAATTTCAACAAATACTAGCAAGTCGTCAAATTCCAGTTCATTATGATATTGAAGATTTTGAACAAGATCTTACAAACTTACAAATGGGTAGACGATAGGCTTAATTGTTACCTCAGGTCTAGGAATAACAACTCTATTACTGAAAGCTTTTGACTTGTTCCCTAAAGCCTAACTGGATAAGACTATTTAAAACTATTGATGAATTAACAGCCTATAATGGAAAAGCAGAACAGAGTGAGGTGCAGATCTATAACAGTGCTAATTTAGAAGGTAGTCCCGTCTGTCGTTTAGGACTACCTCAAGTAATACCCCCAAGCTTTCACGGTACTTGGCAGTTACCTTGATTTTAGATACGAATTATAGTTATTTTCCTGCAGTATTGGAACTCCAGAGAACGGCTCCTCGGCGAGAATAAACTACTAAATTACCGTCTCCTTGGATCACAAAAGATGCCCCCCTGTTGCCATCTGTACCTGTAGACCAAAGTGGACTACCTCGTCGATACAAAACACTATTTCCATCACGCTGGACTGAAAAAACATCTCCTTTTTTATAGGAAGAAACAGACCAAATAGCTAGATCTGAACGATTATACAGAATTAAGTTACCATCATTTTGAAGGGCAAACCTATACCCAGAACAAGTTCTCCAAACTTTTCCTCTAGAGAACTCCAGATCCTCTTTTCGGGGTGTGAGTTTGAATTCATTCTTACAGTTTGGATTAGATAAAGATTGATGAGAAGTTAGCATTGTACTACTCAAGAGGCTGAGCAAGACCACAGAAGCTCTCAGAATATTGTTAAATTTCATCAGAAAATTACTAAGCCTTTATGAATAACAAACTCTCATTGTAACGAGACTATCGACTATTCAATACTAATTACCCTACTTTGTACAGTCTTTGACGGTAAAAAATCTTAAGATTTAGTCACGTAGTTAACCGCTCATCAATTAGTGATATGATTATTAACAAACCTTTACATAAAGTAATAATTTAGGAGAAAAATGGCTGGATTTTTTGGCTTATTTAGGCGCAAAGCTAAGTCAGTAGACCAAACTAATAATGGACAAGGACAGAATAATCAATCGAAAGAGTCTTATTTTTTAAAACCCGATGATGCTAAAACTTGGGGCAACATTGAGTACATGAAAAAATCCATAGTTATCAGAAGAACCTATGCTAAAACTACTGCTGCAGGTGAGATACCAGAATCAATCAGAAGTATCTCTTCTACGGAAGAAAAGAGGTTAAAGGCCAATGAAATAGGCAAAACAGAAAGTTCTTCAGCTACTACACCAAATTCTCCTCAAGTCAACAAGGCAAAACGTTCATCTGATAACAGTATGGACGTATTCCGCAAAATGGCACGGGATCTCAATAAGTAAGATACTATGCTGTTGTGAATGGTAATTTCTCACAACAGCATAACTAAAGACCGAGCTAAAAACCAGTTACAGCATAAGGGTTAGTTAGTTTTTCTAACTGTTGTAGCAGAAGACTCAGGAACAGACCAACATCTGTAACGACCCCAACAGACTCCACAGAACCACGATCACTCAATTTAGTAACAACAGCAGGGTTAATATCGACACAGACCATTTTCACTCCAGCAGGAGTCATATTACCCACCCCAATAGAATGCAACATAGAAGAAAGCATCAAGATCATATCAGCCCCTTTAATTAGTCTGGCATATTCTGTTTGAGCTTTAACTAGATCCATTTCAGTATCAGGTAGTGGTCCATCATCTCGAATAGATCCCGCTAAAGAGAAGGGAATATTATTCTTAACGCATTCATACATGACCCCTTTAGTCAGAACCCCTTCTTCAACAGCTTTAGCGATACTGCCATAACGACGAATTAAGTTAATGATTTTTAGATGGTGACGATGACCGCCTCGAACAGGTACACCGCGCTGCATATCTACACCTAAAGATGTCCCCATCAAAGACTGTTCTATATCATGGACCGCTATAGCATTACCCCCTAAAAGAGCGTGAACATAGCCTTCCTTGATCAAACGAGTCAAATGCTGTCCCCCTCCAGTATGAATGACTACAGGACCTGCAGTGACCACTACTTTACCGCCTTGATCTCTGATTTGGCGTAGTTCCCAGGCTATTTGTTCAACTACTAATTCTACGCGGCGTTCACTAGAGACCCCTGCACCCATAAAGGTAAACTCTTGAGTTGTACTACGTTGTTCACGCGAATCTGTTTGTTTTATAGTGCGTATGCCCTGTACTCCCACCATAACCCTCTCCCCTACTTGTAGATCTCTTAAGATTTTACAACTGGCTTTTCTTTGACCATCTTTTGTTTCTACAACTATTACCCCGTCCATCCTTTGATTGTCTACTTGCACCCATTCACAATCAACCCGTACTTCTGTAGGATAAATAGTACTAACATAAAAATCATCAGGCGCGACTCCCGCTTGGCTAACTACTTCAGTATTGATATCACAAGCTTCTTGAGGCGGAGGAACAGCACCAAGATCGATCAATTCACTCATTATTTCAGCCATTATCTCAGCTGAAGGCGCTGATACCCTGACTTCTGCAGCAGAGATACTTTGTCTCTCAATACCTAAATTGAAGTTAAGAACCCTAAAACTGCCGCCATTTTCGACAACTAAATCGAGTGCGGTACTCAAAACACCTGCATCTAAAAGGTGTCCTTCCATGCGGATAACCCGAGTTTCAATCTCAGTATTAGCATGAACATTCTCTAAAACAGGTTCTGTTACACGCAAGGTCAAGCATTTAGCGGCACCTCCTGCTTTGAGGAATTCACTCAAGGGTGTCTCTACTACCTCAAAACCAACTCTAGTCAAGTCTTGTTTAAGTGACTCGCTGATCTTATTCATGACAATAGTGGAGTTAATATTCACCGCATTACAGGCAAAATTCACCGCATCAGGTTCTTGAACAATGATTCTTTTCTCAACTGGAACCCGCATTTCAATCATCCTGTTTGAGTAGGAGTCAAAAGCAGGAGGGTAATAGAGGAGATACCCACCACTTAGAGGACAGAAGCAGGTATCTAGGTGATAAAAGCGTTCATCAATCAATCTCAGAGAGATAACCTCTATATCCAACCATTTAGCTAGATAGGGATGCGAGTCAAGTTCAGAACGAAAACCATATCCCGCCCATAACCAACGTCCTTCTCTGTCTAAAAGGGCATCTCCTGCCCCTTCAAAAGGCAGGTCTTTAGGTAATTCATAGACTGTAAACCCCTGATCTAGAAACCATTCTTTAAAATAGGGTTCTTCTCCTTGACGTTCTTTGTGGAAAAAGCGACTAATTATGGCTATATTTCCTAGTACAAGTCCTGCATTGGCGGTAAATACCATGTCGGGCCAACCTTTCTGAGGCTCAACTAGATCGACTATTGCCCGATCTTTGAGAATTTGATGTAGTTGATTCCACTGCGTTACAGCCCTTTCTGTAGAGGATTTGTGAATATTGCCTTCCATCCAGGGGTTGATCACATAATCTACATCATAATGATCTGGAGCACACATAAGAATACGGAGCGAGTCTGTCATAACATTTACAAATAAACGCTGTTATTAGAAAAACTTTGACTTACTTTCTAGTTAAGAAACTGTTAAGAAGAGCACACTTAGTTGATTTTTGACATCTTCTTATGTACAAATGCGATGAGTTTTCCTAAGATTACCTCATTCTCAGTCACTTTTATTTAAGTCAACCTTTCATTCTATAGCAAAGTAGAGAGTATTTTACTACCTTGCAATATATTTTTTTAACTGAGGCGCTAGGATTCGAACCTAGGAATACCTGGACCAAAACCAGGTGCCTTACCGCTTGGCCACGCCTCAAAGCTTTTTACTGACATTGACGATTATAACAGAAGGGAGCCATCACTTGTCAAGCTCTTCAATAGAATAAATTTTTCTTGAGACACAGATCTAACTAGAAAAGCTGATTGATCGCATTTTTAGACAAAAATACCCAAATTTTTTTTTTCCTACTTGCTTTTTTTTTGAATCTATGGCACTATTATTTATTAATACACAGTATCTTGGTCGACAAAGTGGAAGTTATCTAGAACTAACTAGATATAATGACCATTTCGGACAAGAACTTTAAGTAACATTCTTGTGAGGCATTGATGACTAATTTAACGTTAAAGGGTTCTTATAACACTCCAGGCGGTGCCTACCGTACTCAGCTAGTAGGTAACTTACTGTACATAGCCGATTATGAGTCAGGATTGCAAATTCTGGACATCAGCAATCCAGCTGCACCTACTATCAAGGGCACTTATGATACTCCAGGCAATGCAAGAGGTGTCCAAGTAGTAGGTAACTATGCTTATATAGCGGATCAAGCTACAGGATTACAAATTCTGGACATCAGCAATCCAGCTAAACCTACTCTCAAGGGCACTTATGATACTCCAGGCATAGCTTATCGTGTTCTGGTGGTAGGTAACTATGCTTATATAGCTGATGATACAAAAGGATTACAAATTCTGGACATCAGCAATCCAGCTAAACCTACTCTCAAGGGCACTTATGATACTCCAGGCAATGCAAGGAGTCTACAAATAGTAGGGAACTTAGCCTACATAGCTGATGATGTAAAAGGAGTGCAAATTCTGGACATCAGCAATCCAGCCGCACCTACTCTCAAGGGTAGCTATAATACACTTGGTCTAGCTAATACTGTTCAGGTGGTAGGGAACTTAGCTTATGTAACTGAACAGGCTACAGGACTACAAATTCTAGACATTAGCAACCCAGCAGCACCTATTCTAAAGAGCACTTATGATACTCCAGGAACAGCTAGAGGTCTTCAGGTAGTAGGTCGGTATGCTTATGTAGGTGATGGAGCTTCAGGACTGCAAGTGATTGATATTAGCAATGCTACTGCGCCAGTAATCGTAGACACATATGATACTCCAGGAACGGCAAGGGGTGTCGAAGTAAAAGGAATTTATGCTTACATATCTGACGAAGCTGCAGGAGTGGAAATTCTGGATGTAAGTTATTACGACAACAATATCACCACCACAGCACAAAAAGATACTATTGATGCTAAGGCAGGCAATGATACTATTACCAGCACCTTGGCCAACCTCAAACAAAATGATATCCTCACAGGAGGACTTGGCACTGATACTCTAGTAATTGCAGGTGGAGTAGCTACTGATAGCATCTCGATAAATTCCGGTAACGCCAGCAATCAATTAAACATCTCCGGTACTAATATATCTGGTTTTGAAATCTTTGATTTAAGTGACTTCACTGGTAAAGTTAGCTTTGTGGGTACTGCTGGAAATGATACTATTAACGGTGGGGCGGGAAATGACCTTCTCACAGGTGGAGTAGGTAAAGATACTCTTATAGGTGGAGTAGGAACTGATCGCTTTGATTACAAAACCTTAAGCGATTCAGTTTTGAGTAACTATGATGTTATTACCGACTTCAATTCTGCTGACCGTTTCCTAGTGAATACCGTAAGAGCAGGTTTTGTCAATGCTGGAACCGTTGCAACCCTCACTGCTACTGGTATTAGTGCAAAGTTGACCGCTACTAACTTTAAGGTCAACTATGCTGCTCAATTTACCTTTGGTAGCAACACTTTTGTCGCTATTAATGATGGAGTAGCTGGTTTTAATGCCGCCAACGATGCCATTATTCAAGTCACAGGTTTAACCGGAGTTCTCAGTACAGCCAATTTTGTAACCGTTTAAGGAAGTAACTTTTATTTAAGTCGACTTCTAAGTATATTGGCGAATGAAACGGCAAAATCAAATGAGCGAAAGCCACCAGAAATTTTCTGCTTACACTTCATCATTCGCAAGTCACGTTCTGCTTGATTATTGGTAAAGGGAACATCTGGTTCCTTGAGAAATCGCAAAGTATCATCTCTGAAATGGAGAAAACGCAACAACAAGTTATGACCAATTCGTCGTTTCGCCCTTCCTCAATATCACATCCACATGATGAACATGAGCATGGTGTTGGATGTTCTACAATATTCTCTGGTTCCAATACTTGTTCTAATGTCTGCCCAATGCGACCAATTTGCCCTCCTGATGGGCGCTTTCCTTTTTCTCTTAAACTTGAGGTCCTAATTCTCTCTTTCTTGAGCAGTCCATCGCTTGAAGGTGGTTTTGAACTTGTTTGACTATTTAACCCTAAACGCCTTTCTAGCTCTGCTATTTTTTCCCGCAGTGCTTCGTTTTCTTGTTCTAGCCTCTCAATTTTCTGATCTTTTTCTTCTGGACTCATTCCTGAACTTTATCTTAACGTGCCGTAAGACTCCCGTTATAATTGCCAAGCAATTTAGCGGTGAGATACAAGGCACACGTTGACGCAGACCCTGCGGGCGGCTACGCCCACAGCCCGTAGGGTTTAGGCGTAACTTAAATATCTTTACGACACGATATGTAAATCGTAAGCTATAATGGAAATAGGCTAATAATCACTTACGTAGGCGTAGCCGCCCGTAGGGTGTATAAATTAATCCCAACTTCAGACCAAATTGCACTAATAGAGAAAACTCTAGAGACCTGCCGTTCTGTTTGGAACTTTGCGCTTAAAGAACGTAAAGACTGGCTTAATTCCCGTAAGTGTTCTATTAACAGTTGTTCTATTAAGCATGAGTATATTATCCCTGCTGTTGCTCCCTATCCAGAATACAATACTCAAGCCAAAAGATTAACAGAAGAGCCGAAAATCTATACCACAACTATCCGAATCACATTCTCAAGTTCTACAACAAACTTTAAGAACTTTGGATAGAGCTTTTGTGGATATGAAAGCTAGAGGTATGGGTTTTCCTAGATTCAAAAAGAAAGGACGTTTGCGTTCTTTTGTCTTTCCACAAGTAGGTAAGAATCCAGTTAGAAATGACGCGATTAAATTACCTCAATTTGGTTGGATAAGTGCGACTCGTTTAATCTAAATACATACTAGAGTATGTAAGGACGATTAGCAAGGAAAGACTAGAAATAGTACCTTGACAACTTCATATCAATGTAGGATGAAAAGCCCTACCCATGTAGATATACCCTTCGGGCGGCTTCGCCTACATGTGAAAGCACGAAGAAGGCGAGTAGCGACTAGTCATCAATCTCTAAAGCGGGGCGAAAGATAGAAAACTGACAGCCTAAGTCGGTTGAGTTATTAGCAAGTATCCATGCTGACGTAGGCGTAAGCCGCCCGTAAGGGTATAGGAATCCTCTCTGTACAGGACAAAAAATAAGGCGAGGGGTTGCAAAGTAGACAAGAAAAGGGTTTCATAGAAAGTTACCACACAATCAATAAAACCCGACAAATAATGAATCAAGTTAACCTATTACGAGACACATTGAAACCCCTTTTGGTCTAATGCATGGAGCAAGACTTAATTTTCTAGCTTTGTTTCTTATTGCTCTAGTCAGAGTCAAAACAATAAATCTAACCGAACTAGCGACAGGATTTCGCAATGAAGCGAAGATTGAATCTAGCTATAAACGATTACAGCGATTTTTTCGTAAATTTGATCTAAACTATGGACTAGTAGCTAAAGCCCACATTCCGTAATCGCTAATATAGTACTTTTAAAATTTCCGATTTTTCTGACCTACAGTCAGTAAAAAAATCAATATATTTAGTAGAATAGCATTGGCTATGGGGCAATTTTTCAAGCAATTAAATGTTCTTTGTGTACTTAAAATAAGTCAAGGACAGAAATTTTATCCCAAAATTACTTCTAGATTGAACTAATGGACAAATTAAAGCTATCTAGAAATGAAAATACTCTAGATATACTGAATTATTTTTAGATTCAATTCTTAGATATTAACCTCTGATAAAATATAATATTTTTGGCAAGAAATAGGAAAAAAGCTTAAAATGTCTCTACGTTCTTTTGTTAAATTAATAATTTGTTCAATGCCCGATAAAAGTACATAATGGATGCCTTGTTTTTCTCGAAGAGTAAACACTGGAATATCCATCTAAGAGTAGGACTATTAGTTAACTTACCTAATTGATTTTTTAAACCAGTTTTTTCACTAACTAATTTTTGACGTAGTTCTCGCATTGGACAATTGAATAAACTAAAAGACATAGACCCATTAGCATAGCCATTGTTTCAATTCTTTCCGGGGATTTAAGAAACACACTATCTGCAAAAAATAAGGGATCTTTAAGAAATCTAAACCCCCGCGGATGGCGCTTGTTGTTCTTTATATTTGATTAAAATATCGTCCGAACTTAATTCACTTTTTTCTAGTTGATTTGTAGCTAAGATAAATCTGCCACTTCTTTTTTTTAAACTCTCTATAATTTCTAAATTTGGCTCAATAATAGCTGTTATTTCATAACTTATTTTTGATACTCTAAGAGAGGACGCTAAAGCGTCTACATTTTCTGTTGTCTTAGCTTTCTTCTTAGCTGGGTACTGGCTAATATTAATATTTTCTAATTTATGATATCTTAATTTATTTTGTAATTCATTTATTTTTTCTATAACCTTTTGCTCTGAATCAAAGCCTTGTTGCCTTATCTTGGCAATTTCTTTATTAGTTTTTTCTTTCTCTTTTTCTATCTTTTCGTCCAATTTCTTTAAATCAGATACCTTAGCTTTTTCACTTTCTACTATTAACCATCTCTGCTTGACTCCTGCATAATTATTTTCTACTTCTAACCATGAATATCCTTCTATTGTACTTTTTATTAATTCTTCTGTTTGGCTTTCATTAATTAATCTTTGAGCTTCTTTTATTGTTAATGGTACTCTCGATAACCATTTTATTTCTCCCATTAAGAGTAGGTTATTTTCTGTATATAATGCACTATCACCTATTATCATTGTGTCAAAAGTTACCATCGATTTATATTCTTTGGCAATTTTCCCAAATACTGCCTTATCACTTTGATTCCCATCTGCTACTCTTAAAAATAAAGGAATATCACCATCTCCACTTACAATTAAATCTAAAACAAACTGTTTTAAATCTGGTCTATGGTCACGAGAATAACCATAGGTTATATTTATAGGTACTTCTTTTTCCGGTTCATCTCCCTCAATTGCCATCTTTTCCTTTCTTCTATCCCACATTCCGCACTTTATTTTAAGTACACAAAGACTGGTTAAGAGAAGCTGCGCTAGATATATAAAAAATCGATAAAATTTAATGAGATAATAAACTTTTCTCAAAAGCCGAGGGA
>CASBQB010000200.1 GCA_949127655.1 Chroococcales cyanobacterium PMM_0086
TCTTTTATGAGCATAAACAGTTTAATGAAGAACGTCTTAAGGAACTTTTAGGACATACACCAGTCCAAGTAGTTGTAGGTTTGACTCTGGGAGTAAGTATATCTCTCTTGGCTTTTTGGACTTATCCTCAAGTTGCCTCAGTCTCGCCTTAAAATCATTGACTATTAATGGCACAATTATCGCTAGCACTTTAAACGATCGCCGAAACTATGTCTATTTTCCGTTTTTATTGGCTCCTAAGTGGTGTGAGTTCCATTCTTTGGTTATCTTTGGGAACAGTTGCTATAGCTCAACCAACAGCACCTCCTAGTGGGGAGTCAAACCCTACCACACCTACTCTACCAGCATCTCCTAATGGGGAGTCAAACCCTACTACTCCGACCCCACCAACACCATCTCCTAGTGAGGAATTCGATCCTTATGCGCCAAATAAACCAACATCTCCTAATGAGAAATTAAGTCCTTCTACTGTTAAATCACTTCAACCTGATAGTAACCCCCTCTCTCGACCTAATCAACGTAATCAAGTTGAAATAAAAACAGAGCAACCAATAACCCTACAACAAGCAATTGAATTGGGGTTACAAAATAACCGTGATCTGCAATCAGCTAAAATTACTCTAGAACGTTCTCGTGCTCAGCTTGATGAAGCAAATGCAGCCCGATTCCCCACATTAAGTACTAGATTTGAAATAAATCACGAGCGTTCAGTTAATGCGGATATCAGTAGTCAAATTAGCACCTTCAATGGGACTACTCAACTCTTTCAAAATAGCAACAACTTAACTAGTACTAATTTTCTTGGTAGCATCGAGATAAACTATGAGGTCTATACTGGTGGGAGGCGTGCCGCTAATATTGCCAAGGCCCAAGAACAGATAAAATTTAGTCAATTAGACATAGAGCGGGTTACTGAACAAACCCGTTTTGATGTAGCAGATAGTTACTACACTCTACAAAATGCAGATGCTCAAGTTTTGATTGCTCAAGCATCTGTAGAAGATACAACCCGGACCCTACGCGATGCTCAACTCTTGCTTAAAGCTGGGTTAGGAACTCAATTTGATGTTTTACGTGCTGAGGTGGATTTATCTAGAGCGCAACAAGACTTAACTCAAGGTATTGCCAACCAAAAAATAGCCAGAAGAAAACTTGTTCAGGTGATTAGTTTGGGAGAACAAGTCGACTTAAGCGCAGCTGATGAAATTACAGAGGCAGGTAATTGGATTTTATCTTTACCAGATACTATTATTGCAGCCTATAGAAATAGGGTAGAACTAAACCAACAACTCGCACAAAGAGAGATCTCTCAACAGGATGCCTTAGTTGCCCTAGCTGATATCAAGCCTCAAATATCTCTATTTGCTAACTATTCCTTCCTAGATAATTTTGATGATCAGGTAGGAGTAGGTCAAGGTTATGCCGTTGGTGCTCGATTAAGCTGGCTATTCTTTGATGGAGGCCGTGCTCAAGCTAGGGCTGAACAGGCTTATCGTAGCAGTGATCTAGCAGAAGTAGCCTTTGCTAAACAGCGTGAACAAATTCGGGATCAAGTAGAGGAGTCCTATTTTAACCTCAACGCCAATAAAGAGAACATAGGAACTACTAGAAAGAATGTACAAAGATCTGATGAATCCCTGCGTTTAGCTCGTCTACGCTTTCAAGCGGGTGTAGGTACCCAAACTGATGTTATTAACGCCCAAAGGGATTTAACCACCGCTAGAAGTCAATATTTACAAGCAATTGTTGGTTACAATAGGTCTCTCAATTCTCTCAAAAGAGCAGTCAGCAATGTTCCCCTCAAATAGTTTTATAGGCTAACCTACCTGTTCTACAAATTACCAATCTAGGTTCAGAATTCCCAACGTTGAGCAATAATAAGACTAGGCTATGTTCTGTAAACACCTAACTAAATCATTAAAAGGTTGCCAATTATCTTCTATAGTGATAGATTCCCAAACAGATTCAATTAATGGTCTCAGTAAGGCTGTTTTAGGATTAGCTTTAGCCAGTCTTTGCCCAACTTTTTCTCGTTCATCTTTAGGTATCTGTTGTAAAACTTGATGATAGATAACTCGCCATTCTTGCCAATTACCCTGAATAGGCAATTGAATATTTTCTAAAATAGTTGAACTCTCTTCAAACCAAGCTAAATTAAATTCCTCTACTAATAAAGTAAAGAATTGATGGTAGCCGATCTGTGTTTCTAATAAAATATCTATTGTTTTTCGTACTAAATAATCAGCCTTAATCTCAATAATTCCTAATTTATTGAGCATTAACTGGGCATAGGCTTGATAATAATGAGTATTAAAGTCTGAGAGTCCTGCTTCTAAATCAGATTTAGAGATGATCAAACTCAGAGGAACTTGCAACAATTCTAAATTCAAACGACAGATAAAGGGTTGATTACCATAGCTATAACGTCCACTGTAATCAAAATAAGCTGCAGTAAAATTAGGATTGAAATAAGGAATAAAAGCATAAGGACCATAGTCAAAACTTTCTCCTGTAATAGACATATTATCTGTATTGAGTACCCCATGACAAAACCCTGCAGCCATCCACTGTGCAGCTAATTCTGCCACTCTTTTAACTAGTTCAGCATAGAAGAGGGTAAAAGATTCACTCTCTTTAGTTAAATGAGGATAATAAATATCAATAACATGATGGAGTAACTTCTGAATTAAATCAGGACGCTGTAAGTAGTGCAGTCGTTCAAAAGTACCAAAACGAATATGAGACCGACTAAAACGCACCATCACTGAAGAACGAGTAGGAGAAGGTTCATCACCCCTCCTGAGAGACTCTCCTGTCTCTATTAAACTCAGACAACGAGAAGTATTAACCCCTAAAGCAAATAAGGCCTCACTTGCTAAGACCTCTCTCACCCCCCCTTTTAGGGTTAAACGGCCATCCCCATTGCGAGAATAGGGGGTTGTCCCTGAGCCTTTAGTACCAAAATCATATAATACCTGATCCACTCCTCTCACCTGTCCATACAGAAAGCCCCTTCCATCCCCTAGAGAAGGGTTATACTCACCAAATTGATAACCATGATAGCGCAAAGCTAGAAGAGGTCTTACAGACTGAAATAGACCAAAAGCCTCTAAGAAATCATCATCTTTGACTTCTTCTGTTCTTAAGCCTAAAATAGGTAAAAGAAGATCATTTCTAAAGCGTAGTCTTTGCTGAGGGAAGTTAGCGGACTTAACTACATCATAGTAATCTCCTCCTAAATCTTCCAGGGCTGTTTCATAGTTAAGTACAAGAAAAGGATTAGGCATAGTTAACAATTGAAAATTTAGATCTATTATGGCAAGTTCTATTATGTACGAAGAGAACTATTTTGTAGTTCTTAGTCCCGACCAACCTGAAGAAATTCTGACTAATCAAGAATTACTAGATAAATTGCAAAAAGTCTTACAGGTCTATTCTGGTAAGCTTCCCCAAGAGTTACTCAAGTTTCAAACTGTAGAAGAACAAGCCCTCTTTTTAAGGGACAATTTTTGTGAGTGGAATGCTGAACCAGGTCAATACTTACAATGGTATGTTACCCGTCTGGAAAAGTAGTTCTAAACCTGGCTAGCGATCATGACTAGATCGATTTTATTGGTATCTACTGGCTTGATTTCAACTCGAATACCAGGCCCAAAAAACCTCTCAATCTTTTCTCGTCTTTCTTGCCAGGTTTCTAAGGAAATTAAAGGGGAGTTAAACTCTAAAATCAGAGTATAAGCACCTTCTATAACAGTTTCCCTCAATGAACTTAAAATTGGTCTCTCTTGGTCTGTTGGTCGCAGTCCTACCTTTTGTAAAGCTTCATCTAAATGTGCTTCTTGTCCGTAACGGTAGCGAGTAACATCTTTAATAATCTGCTTTTGTGTTTCTGTTGCTTGGGCCGAACGCAAAGCCAAAATATCACTAGAGGTTGCTTGACTAAAAGGTATCGGCTTTAATTCAGCCGCCTTAAGAGCTAACCCTCCTAACACTAAAGGTATACCATAGAAGAAGCCCGCTAAATTGAGGGTGGAATTACCTTGTGCATAGGCAATAA
>CASBQB010000201.1 GCA_949127655.1 Chroococcales cyanobacterium PMM_0086
AGGGTTAGCCCTATCTCGTAAACTAGCACGACTGCATGGAGGAGAAATTACTTTAGTTTCTCAAGAAGGACAAGGAAGCTGTTTTACATTACACCTGCCATTAAAGTAAGTTAGGAAGAGCCGAATGTTAGAAGACAAACTAGTAGAACTAAAAGAAATCTTTTTCGACATAAATTACTAAACTTATTTCTTCAATAGTCTGGTATTTTTTGATTGTAAATTCTGGAATATTAAGTATTTTAGCCATTATGTCAGTCGTTTTTTGTGCCTAGAGTGACGCAAGAGAGATATAGGTTTTTGATGACAAAAATATATATAGCGGTTCTTAAGCAGAGGAGGTACAATAACGAGGTCTATAAAACTTGTCAATCAAAGGTCCTGATGTCCTGATGTACCTCACACGAAGGGTAACCTCCATATTATAAAAATAACTTCTTGTCAATTAACAAGCTTAAAAAAATGTTTGACAAACAATCAAAAAGTAGTGATAAAACAGGAAACGTATACTTTGTTCGCCATGGTGAAAGTACAAGTAATGAACGCAATATCTTTGCAGGAGTTCTAGATGTTGAATTGACAGCATTTGGAAAGCTACAAGCACGTCAAGCTGGTCAAGATATCCAGAAAAAAGGGATCAAATTTGATGCGGTCTATGTCTCTCATATGCTTAGAGCAAGACAAACCTGTCAAATTGCAGTTGATGTCAGTCAGTCCTTAAAGTCATCCGATATTCCAATTGTTATCGATCATCGGATTAGTGAAAAATCTTTTGGCATTTTCGCAGGGCGTAATTTGAACTTACTTCGTCTAGCGCTCGGTTATGAAGGTTTTGAAGAAGTATTGCATTCTCACAACGAAGCACCTCCTTCAGGTGAAAAAATTGCCCAAGTCTATGATCGTGCGGCAAGATTTTATGAAGAACGGGTATTACCTCATCTAGAACGAGGTGAAAATGTCTTAGTAGTCTGTCACCAATATGTATTAGAGCCATTAGCCTTATATTTGAGTAATTTACCACCAAATGCTTATAAACATTTAAAACTTCCTAATGGTAAAGCTCTTAGCGAAGAAGAACTGATTAAATTTCGGGATAAAGAATCTGGTGGTTCTGCAACAGTACGAAAAGAGATTAATGATCGTTCAACAATGTGGGCAATACTAATATATGCTATTGCTTTCTTACTGGGCTGTTTAGGTAGAGGACTGAGCGGTTTTTCTCAAGGAGTTCCTTCAACCCTTTTCATGATGATTGTTGTAGGTTGTCTGGCGGTTTCAACTTTCTATAGTTATTTAGATATTGATTTTGCAGCAAGTAACCGTAAAGTAAGTTCAACGATTAAGACTGTCGTTGGTTTATGGATGATAGTTCGCTGGATAGTTGGACTGTTGTTAATTTTTTCTGGAGTTCTATATCATAATCCCGAGGATCTTTATAAAGTTCTATGGGTAATATTTTGGATGGTTCCGCCTGCTTTAACGACTTCGGTTCTCTCTATTCTCTGGGGGGGAAATCTCTATCCATCGGCATTATTGTCAATGGTATTATCTATAATCGCACCAATTGCTTTAATTACTACTTTTAAGTTTGCTCCAATTCCGATAAATGTGGGCAGCCTGAATTTTTTCTATTTTATTCTTCTTTTCGGACTTGGTTTGCCAGGTATAGCTGCTCAGTTCTGGCGTTCTAAATCTCCTGTTAATTCTAACCGACATAGTAAAGAATGGAAATTTATTGGCGTTCTTGCTGTAGCTTTAATGGCTGTAGCAAGTGGTTTCCAATTTACTCCTCCTACTCTTTTTTCAGACTTATTCTTTTCAGCAGACGCTAATCGTTCATTAGCTTGTCTACAACAACTTAGCATTGCTTTACTCATTTTTGTTTCAATGCGTATCTTTGCTCAATTAACTTTGATCTTTTCAAAAAAAGTACTAAACAAGGCAGAAGCTCAAGACGCTTATATTCTGTTGGTCAATCCCAATTTTTTTCTTTGGGCTGCTCTTTTTAGTGGATTAACTATAAATGCTGATTTGTTCGCTCTTAAATATGCAGTCTTTTGGGCTGCACTGGGATTCTTCTGCATTCCCATCATTGAGCAAATTCTATTTATGAACGTCTTTAGCAATGAATTACTCGTGGAAACCCTGCGTTCTTCTAGAATGGCAACAGAAGATGTTAAAAAACTTTTCCTTAAACTAGATACAGACGGAAGTAAAACACTTGATAAAAAAGAAATTGTGGAACTTTTAGGATTGATTGAAGATATGACAACTGGTAAGCGTAGTTCGGAAGATGTCAGAACTTACGTTGCTGACTATTTGTTTAAAACCCTTGATACAGATAAAAGCGGCAGTGTTGACTTAGGAGAATTTGAAGATTATTTATCAACTTATGGAATGGTTGCTAATCTAAATATTCAATCTTAGAATAAGTAAAACATGAAGGGAATAATCTTCTCTTTTCTGTAATTGATACTGGGATTGGGATTAATCCTTCAGAACACCATAAACTCTTTGAAACCTTTGGACAGATCAAAAACCCACTGAGTAATAAACACAAGGGAACGGGAGTAGGATTAGGGTTAGCCCTATCTCGTAAACTAGCACGACTGCATGGAGGAGAAATTACTTTAGTTTCTCAAGAAGGACAAGGAAGCTGTTTTACATTACACCTG
>CASBQB010000202.1 GCA_949127655.1 Chroococcales cyanobacterium PMM_0086
AATCCTAGGGCGAGATAGTGGTTGTTTGGTAGGACATCCCAGACGGTTCGACCGTTCAAAATGGTTTATTGGACAGATATAACGGGTCGTTATATTTGACTATTCAATAAGCAACTATAAAATGTTTTTCTATCCGTAGACCTAAAAAACATTTTTCTCTATAATCAGGTTTTGCTTGAAAGCTTTGAAGTGCCCTTATTAAGGGTCGCCTAACTTCATAAGCACTTTCAGCCTTATCCCATGATAGTTGAGGAATTGATGAATGTAGCCTAAGAACTGCTAAATCTATTAAATCTCTTGATTCAACACTATTATCTAAAAAGCGGTCAGAATTTGCCAGTAATTTGGAAGTAAAGCAGTCATTTAAACTTAGACAAGGAACAGACGACCAGGGTTGATATCTGGGTAGATCTAGGTTAAAACGACTTTCTGCAATAATTTCTAGTTTGATGGGTGTATCGTCTACATTAACTATCATCCTAATACCATACTGGTCAGTTTTTCCAGAACCTAGTTTAATCTTACTTAGATCTCTAAATAATGCCTTATACCCACCATCAAAAAGCACAGTACGAAGATAGCTATAGCCTTGTTTACCAACCGGCGAGATAAAATCAATACTTTACTCCACCGATATTCTTCAAAATCCAGTGAGAGTAAAGTTCCTCCACCAAAATAAGCACATCCTTTTAGAAGTATGTCAGTATCTAAGCTTTCAAGAATTGTGATGGTCTTGTTGTGGTGTTCTATCTCAAAAGTCATAGATCGACTTGCAAGATAGATTGATAGGCTTTAGCCAATGATTTAAGGTATTCCAACTCTTCACCTTCTAGGTTCATAAATATATCTCGATATCTCCAGCCTCTCTCATATCGATGTAACATTTGTTCTGAATTAAACCGATAGACATCTGCTGTTTGCCAACAGATTGACTCAAGGAAAGGTAATTTTTCAGGTCTAACAAGTGTTTTATTTTGTTTTATTTTAGTACTCATTTAGTATACTAAAAAACCTTTGCGTTTAATCACCATCTTAGCTCAAAGAGGTTTTTAAAGGTATGTACTAAATTAGGCTACTCTTTAGTTACTCCAGTCAAGCCACTTTTTCTTACCCCTGACTGTGCATATAACTAAAGAAAGTATTTCGTAATAACATAGCCACAGTCATTGGACCGATACCACCCGGAACAGGTGTGATGAAAGAAGCAACTTGAGATACGCCTAAAAAATCTACATCACCAACCAGACGAGATTCCCCTAATTCATTTTCTAGGCGGTTAATACCTACATCAATGACCACAGCGCCAGGTTTAACCATATTAGGAGTAATCAGTTCAGGTTTTCCTACTGCAGCTATCAAAAGATCAGCCCTAGCTGTTACTTCTGCTAAGTTGGAAGTGTGAGAATGGGCGATAGTGACAGTCGCGTTTTTCTCTAATAACATCAATGCCAATGGTTTACCGACTAAAATACTCCTACCGACAATGACTGCTTGTTTACCTGCTAGCTCAATGTTATATTCTTGAAGGAGTTCCATTACACCTAGAGGAGTACAACTACGCAGTCCTTCTTCCCCTCTAGATAATTTTCCCAAGTTGACTGGATGCAGTCCATCAACATCTTTTTGGGGGGCTATCTTATAAAGAATCTCTACTGCATTGAGATGAGAAGGAACTGGCAATTGCAGCAAAATTCCATCAACATTAGGATCTTGGTTAAGCTCGATTATTGTTTTCTCTAAAACAGCCTGCTCAATTTCTTGAGGAAAATGACGACCATAAGAAACAATACCAGTATTTGTACAAGAACGTTCTTTGTTGCGCACATAAACTGCACTAGCTGGATTATCACCTACCATTAGAACAGCTAGTCCAGGCGGTCTACCTTTTTGAGACTGTACATGGCTAATTTCTTGGCTAAGTTTTGCTTGAAGCTTTTTGGCGAGGGTTTTTCCGTCTAAAATTTGGGCAGGCATTAAAGTGGAGAGATAAAGAGTGTCAAGTTTAAGATTTTACTGTTGGCTGGTTTATTTGTCTAGTATAGGGAGTATAACTGGTTGTCAGGCTTCAAATTCCCTAGAAGCGGCGATCTCCTCACCGAAGGTAACGCCAATTGAGAATATTTCTACTCAAACAGAACAAAGTACACTTATCTATATTAGAGGAAAAGTCAGCAATCGGGCACCTTTTTTGACTGATGGGACTTATCAATTAACAGATCCAACAGGTCAGATTTGGATTAGAACCTCTGAACCTCTGCCTAAAGTAGGAGAAACTATCTTAGTTCAAGGAAAAGTACAAGCAGAAAGTCTCTCTCTAGCAGGCAAAGAAGAGGAGCAGTCATATATCATAGAGATAAAAAAACTACAGCAAAAAGAACAAGATGAACCAGATTCTCAACCCCATAAATAAAAGGTCTATTCTGGTCACTATGGCAATTCTCTATTTTGAGGATAAATTCCTCATTCAGTTACGGGATGATGTCCCTGGTATTCTTTATCCAGGTCATTGGGGTCTATTTGGTGGGCATCTAGAAGCGAATGAAACACCAGAAGAAGCCCTCAAAAGAGAGTTAATAGAAGAAATTGGCTATAGAGTGGATAATTTAACTCCTTTTCGGACTTATCAGGAGGGTAACCGCATTCGTTATAGTTTTTTTGGTCCTTTAAAGATACCCGTTGAACAAATAGTTTTAGGAGAAGGTTGGGACTTTGCTCTAGTAACACCCGAAGTGATTCGTAAGGGGGAGCATTTTTCTCAAGTAGCTCGGGGAACTTATCCACTGGTGCCAAGTATTAGACAAATATTACTCGATTTTTTGGCCGAAGATCTATATTAGAGATATTAAGAGATTTGCTGGAAATTAAGATGTCTTAAACTAAAGTCTATTAATTAAAAAGGATATGACTGACACTTTATCCACAAGCTCCACCCTTTGCTTTTATCTATCCTTTCCCTTTATGAAAAAGCCTGTTGTTTCCCCATCTCAGCCCAATAGTCGGTTTTTCCTTAAACGAGCAGTTGCTTTACTAGCTCTAACAGGTATGAGTTTACCTCTTTTGACATCTCCAATAAAAGCCGCCGATTTAAAAAATAGTCCCAAGGCCGTTATTGATGAAGTTTGGCAATTAATCAACGCTCAGTTTGTGGATCGTCAGTTTCATCAAGTCAATTGGATGGCTAAACGACAAGAGTTATTAAGTCGTTCTTATGCTAATTCTCAACAAGCTTACAAAGCTATTCGCAATACTCTCAAAGAGTTAGGCGACCCCTATACTCGTTTTTTACCTCCAGAAGAATTCAATCAATTAACGGCTGAAACATCCGGTGAAATGTCAGGAGTTGGACTGAGAATTGCTATTGAACCACATACAAGGGATGTATATGTTATTAGTCCGATTAAAAACTCTCCAGCAACTAAAGCAGGGGTAAAAGCTGGCGACAGGGTTATTCAAATTAACGGTAAACCGACTGCTTTGATGACCATAGAGGACGCATCTAAAGAAATTCAAGGGCCGATAGGAACACCAGTCAATTTACAACTTTCTCGTCAAGGTAAAGGAATAATTAATCTGAGTCTGATTAGAGAAAAAATTGAATTACCAACTGTTTCCTATTCCCTCAAAAAAGAAGGACAGTTGAGTGTCGGCTATATTAAGTTAGAAGAATTTAGTTCTCATGCGACTGAACAGATGAAAGAAGCTATTGAGGATTTAACCAAGCAAAAGGTAACCGGTTTTGTTTTAGACTTACGAGGAAACCCAGGCGGACTTCTCTTTGCTAGTGTGGATATTGCCCGTCTCTGGATGAAAAAAGGCGGTATTGTCAGCACTGTAGATAGGGTGGGTGGAGATCGCAAATTTACAGCAGATGGAACCTCTATTACTGATCTACCTCTAGTTATTTTAGTAGATCAAGGATCGGCTAGTGCTAGCGAAATTTTAACAGGCGCACTTAAAGAAAATAAAAGAGCTACCATTGTGGGAACAACCACCTATGGTAAGGGAACAGTACAATCTGTGCACACCCTCTCAGATGGTTCTGGTTTAGCTGTAACAGTGGCACGTTATTATCCTCCTAGTGGCACTGATATCAACCACAAGGGGATTAAACCGGATGTTTTTATCAATTTGACCAATGAGCAGCAATCAAGTTTACAGAACGATCCTTCTCTGTTAGGAACTAATGCAGATCCACAGTATAAACAAGCAGTTTCTCTTCTGAAAACGGCTAAAACTTCCCTAGTAGTGCCTAATGGAGTCGGTATTCTAGTTAATCGTTGATTCAGATAAGGCGCGGTTTTCCTGCTACTGGTGAAAACCGCTTCCACAATACTCTGTTAAAATAAAGCTGAAGTAAAATAATTTTTCTCCATATATGAACAACCATAATTTAGCAGATGTCTTTCAACATAGTCTTAGAGTAGCTATTGGCGCTACCACTGTCCTTGTTGAGACATTACAAGACCCTCAAAAACGTGGTGAAAGTTTCGAGGATTTACAAACTCAATTTAAGCAAAAGACTCAAGAGTGGTCAGAAAAAGGTGAAGTTACTGAGCAAGAAGCCCTCAGAAAGTTAGAAGAATGGTTGAATGGATTTCAACAAGCTCAAGGCTCTTCTTCTAGTTATTCCCAAAGTCCATCAGCACCTACTACCAAAAGTAGCTCTAATCGCTCAGTGCAAGATCTCACTGAGCAAATTGTCGCTTTAAGAGCAGAATTAGAAAGTTTACGTCAGTCTAACTGACGACTAAGCTGTTAAGCATTTAAAGTGCTGGTGTAGTTCTCGTAGAGTAGATCGGGCGACTGGGTTTAGGGTGTAGGGTGTGGGAGAAATCCTAGTATCCGATTTAAGTGCGTCTTAGCTTA
>CASBQB010000203.1 GCA_949127655.1 Chroococcales cyanobacterium PMM_0086
AGCACCTACTGTGCATTTAGTTGAAGCTAACTATTCCCTCGGAGTCAAAGTCTCACCTGAAGAGTTAGAACAATACTACAGTAGTTGGCAGGGTTCCGAGACATTACCCAAATGGGATAAGCTGTTAAGCATTTAAAGTGCTGGTGTAGTTCTCGTAGAGTAGATCGGGCGACTGGGCGACTGGGTGTGGGAGAAATCCTAGTATCCGATTTAAGTGCGTCTTAGCTTATCACTATCTTTTCCCCCTTGATTGGTATCTTCTTTTATTGCAAGTCCCTAGGCTCTGTTTTGGATAGGGATCTGAGGGCGATATTTTTTCGGGCATCTGAAGATAATTGGGCTGCACTCATGTAGGGAGAACTATTCGCCATGAGGATAACTGCTCTTTATCCTACCTTGTTCTTTCCCTAAATGTTACCCTCGATTGAACCACGCCGCAGCAAGCGGCGTAGGAACAATCATCTTTAGAGTCTTTGATCTATTCCCTAGAACATAAGGTCTTTTTAGTTATCGCCCTTGATTGGGTTAGCAAAAGTAAAGTTCCCCTCTTGTGACTCATTCTAAGAAGTCGGATCTACAATGGTGCCCATAAATAGAAGAGAACCAGTTTCCCTCTCACGTAAAATACAGATAAAAGGACGATCCCCCTTAAAGATAAAGGGTTCTCTAGGTTCCATTGCCGAAGTAGCCCTCACTCCAATTGAAGTCACAGCAGCAGCTTCTGTTCCTTCTTCGTTGACTTCAAGATAAGTTTTATGTAATACTCGATTGACATAAACTGGCATATTTGTTAAACCTGAAAAGTTAGCCCGCTCAGCTTGAAAAGCTTTTTTCATCCCTAGTCTTTCTAAAACAGTATTAAGGGTTATTTGATACTCTAATTTAAAGCGGGGAATTTCTACTGTTCCCGTTCTTTTCCTGAGTTGAGATGTCCATTCTTGCCATTTTTCTAGGTCAAACTGCTCTAAAAATGCTGAAAAATTATTGTTTTCTTTCGGTAAAAATATATCTAGAGATAATCTAGAATTACTGTAGGGTAAACTGACAACTTGAAGAAGATTATTTTCTAAATATAAATACTCTCCCTGACGAGACATCAAAGGAACATCTTTAACACCACCATTTAATCTATAAAAAGGTTTATTTTGAGTTAGTTTTTTGTCAAATTGTTTTGCCCAAATTCCTTTAAAATAAATAGCATTAATTAACAATAAAACTTGGTCTGGGCTAAGTTCATCAATAATCTTAGGAATTTTATTGTTAGTTTTTTTGTTAACCCATTCATTAATTACGATTACACTATTTGGGTTATTAAAATCTAAATTGGCAATTTCAGCTTTATAAAAGTACTTGAGAGAATCTATAAAACTAGGGTAGATATAGACACCTGTTCTTACCCAAAGAGAATTAGCAATAGAGAGGGTGACTTGATTATCTGGATTACTCAAAAAGGTTTGCAGCGCTAGATTATCTTGATTAAGTCGCTCTAAAGAAATTTCATCGCCTAGTTTTAATAATTTAGCCATCTCATTCTGAGTACTTTCTTTAGCTCCATTAAAGAGAAGAGAAAGGGCTAAATAAACACTAGATGGAGAGACAACAAGGTTACTCGGGGGAAGATTAGTAAGTAGATCCCCAAATAATTTTAGAGCAAAGCGAGCTTGTGTATTTTCTAGCTTAGAATTGGACATAGTTGAGGCTCTAGAGGTGGAAATAAAGGAAAATAGAGACAAAATAAAAGTTATAATAGCAGTGCGTCTATTCATTAAAAAGTTTTACTCCTAAAATTAAAATCACTCTACTTTAACCCCCCACAACTATCAATATAGAGGGCATTTTAGGCAGATTTTGTTAAAGTAGAATAAAGATTCAGTTCGCCTCTTACTATAATTACATGTTAGGTAAATTTTTTCAAAAGCCCGCAAATGACGATCAAAGAGTACCCCCAGGTCAATATCTGACTAAGGGTATGCCAGTTCTCACCTATGGAGACACTCCTAAGATTAATCTAGACACTTGGCAACTTCGGGTTTGGGGGACTGTAGAACCGAGAACCTTTAACTGGTCGGATTTTATGAATCTCCCTCAATCTGAATTTACTAAGGACTTTCACTGTGTCACCCGTTGGTCTCGATTAGATGTACAGTGGACGGGTATTAAAGTTACCGATTTTCTGAGCTTACTAGAAATATACCCCAACACTAGCCACGTAATGCAGCACTGTTACGGTGATTACACCACTAACCTGACTCTAGAAGAGTTGGCAAGAGAAGATAATTTCTTCGCTTTTAAATTGTTTGACAAGCCACTTACCCCAGAACACGGTGGTCCAATGCGTCTGGTAGTGCCTCATCTGTATGCTTGGAAGAGTTCTAAATGGCTTAATGGCTTAGAGTTTTTAGACCATCAAGAACTTGGCTTCTGGGAACGCAATGGTTATCATCGCAGTGGTGACCCTTGGCAAGAAGAAAGATATAGTTAAACTTAATACAAAAACTATTGTTACACAGCTAAAAAAATAAAAGCTATTGTTACATAGCTTTTAACTTCTCACTACTATTTCATCTGAAGGTAAGCTGCTTCCTGCTGAAGCTGTTCAAGTAGTTTGTCATTTCCTTGGACACGGGCAACTTCGATACGGTGTTGTAAATTTTTGCGCAGATTCTCACGATGAGCTTC
>CASBQB010000204.1 GCA_949127655.1 Chroococcales cyanobacterium PMM_0086
GCAATGGACTCGTGAAGGAGCACATCAAATATTACAAATTAGGGCGCTTGATGGCAAGCCAACAATGGGAAAATCATAGCTGCTTGAAAACGTTCTGTTAGCTTTGGGAGTAGCTGCTTCATAGAACCCTTTTTGTTACGCTCCCATAGAGTATTCACCATGGTATTTTCCATACCCAACTTATACCCAAATTATAGCTAAAACACCCAAAAAATGCCAATTATACCTTATAGACAGATGTAGGAAAGTACTCCTCTATAAAGCTGAAACCCTTTCCCAGAGGCATTTTCTTAAAATCGGAGCGGCGGGATTTGAACCCACGACCCCCACTACCCCAAAGTGGTGCGCTACCAAGCTGCGCTACGCTCCGAAACAGTCTCTTATTATAGCCATACTTTTGATGTTATGTCAAGTTAGAATATTGATATAAAATGATTCTATTGCCTGCAGGATCATAGATATAGAGTTCTTTTAAAGTAGAACCTGAGGTGAACTCAGTCTCAATAGAACATCCTAACTCTGTTAAATGAATAACTGCAGTTTCCAAGTCCTCAACTTCTAAACAGATACTTAGTCCACCACTTCTTCCTTTAGTAGGATTAGAGAATTCATTTTCCTGTCCTAATCTGGGTTTAAAGATGCTTAAGACTAACCCTGCTAACTGAAATTCAGCATAGATAGGTGCTTGGTATATTTGAGGGGGACACCCTAAGAGATGCTTATAAAAAGTTACACATTCATCTAGGTTTTCGGCTCCAATACTGACTAAACTTCTTTTGTGTTTCATCTATTTTTTGAGAATATCCAAAAATTGAATAAGTACTGAGTATAAAATAAACTAGGCTTTTTGAAGATGGATATTTATACAAAAAAAAGAGGTTTAAATCATTCCCTTTTGTTTGTTTAATGATAATAGCCTACTTATACGGATATTTATGGACAAGGAACCCTGGTTAGCTGTTAATTGTTCTATGTTTCTTCCTGGTTTGGGTCAATGTTATGGAGAAAAATGGTTCAGAGGAATATTCTGGTTTTTAGTTACTTTAATACTATTTATTGGTAGTGCGTGGTCTATCTTAAGTCCTCAAGGGGAGATCATACAAGGGATCATCTTAAGTAGCATAGGATTACTAATTTATTTAATTAACGTTTTCGATGCTCATCAAGTCATTTATCGAAAGCTGAATAATACTAAATTAGAGAAAATACCACGCACTCACAAAAATCCCTGGTTTGCTGTTTTTGCCACTCGAATCATTCCCGGTCTAGGACATATTTATCTGAATTATCCCAATCTAGGACTAGTTTTAGTAGTTGTTGCCCTGTTCAGCTTGCAACTAAAAAACTACTTTACTTTATTTTTAGGGATTTATCCAGTTTTGACTGCAGTCTCGGCTTATGATGTTTTTAGGAAATTTCCAAAGTCTAAAGCATTTTCTAATCGTTCTTCGATAGTCTTAATCACTCTAGCGCTCCTTTTTTGGGGTTTACTCCTGAATTACTTTCCTTTCTGGTTAGACAAACAGGTAGGAATTTTTTTCATACCTAGTGACTCCATGAGTCCTACACTGAAAATAGGTGATCGTCTGTTGGTGCAAAAATCAGCAAATTATCCGCCCCAAATAGGTGATATTATTGTCTTTCGCTCTTTCTTGGCTTTGGAATTAGTCACTCAAAGAGCACTAACTAATCCAGACGAAACCTTTTATATCAAAAGAATAATTGGTACTCCCGGCGCAAGGATTGAAATTACCAATGGAAAAGTTTATCTCAATGATTACCCTTTAGTAGAAAATTATCTTAAGGAATCGCCTAATTATCAATTAGATCCTTTAACTGTGCCAGAAGGGAACTACTTTGTTCTAGGTGATAATCGCAATAATAGTTTAGATTCTCACGTCTGGGGGTTTCTTCCCAAGCAGTATATCGTGGGTCATGCTTATAAAATCTTCTGGCCTCTAGAACGTCAACAGTCCCTTATCAGGTCGAAGTCAACAAGTTAAATGAATAATTCCCCAAGTCTAGAAAGCCTTTTAGAAGCAATTGCTAAAGGAGAAATAAGCCCAACACAAGGCTTAGAAAAACTCAAAAATCTAAGTTTTGAACCTGTTGGCGACTTTGCCAAAATAGATCATCAGCGTCAAGTCAGAACAGGATTTCCCGAAGTTATCTGGGGACCTGGTAAAACAACCGCACAAATAGTGGAGATCATGCAGGTAATGAAGAGAAGATCCATTTTAGTCATGGCCACTCGAATTGAGCCTGATGTTGCCAATGAACTCCAAATTGAAGTTGATGGACTGATCTATTATCCTCAAGCTCGCATTTGCGCTATCCAACAACTCACATCCTCTCTACCTACCCATCCAGGCATCATTTCGATTATCTCAGCAGGCACTGCAGATCTACCAGTTGCCGAAGAAGCGGCTAGAACTGCAGAACTATCTGGTTTTCAAGTAGAGCGTCTTTGGGATGTAGGGGTAGCAGGAATACATCGTCTTTTACATTATCGTCATATTTTAGAAAAAGCCGATGTCTTGATTGTTGTCGCTGGGATGGAAGGAGCACTTCCTAGTGTCGCTGCTGGTCTGGTTGATTGTCCAGTCATTGCTGTACCGACAAGTATTGGCTATGGGGCAAGTTTTGGCGGTATTGCTCCTTTGCTAACTATGCTCAACTCTTGTGCTGCAGGCATAGGTGTCGTCAATATTGATAATGGTTTTGGAGCAGCTATGTTAGCCGGACAGATTTTACGCACCAGAGAAAAATTATCGATTCAATAATCCTATCAGAGCGTCGTACTTAGGCGAACTGGTCTGATTGACGCTTTCTAGAGCACCCCAGCTTCCCCATTGACTATTAGTACTAATATCATTAAAGTTGACAAACAAACCACCACCTAACTGATTCCACTTAGTAATGTATTCTGTGTAGATTGCTCCCATGCGAGGATCTCGGTTAGCTTGTCGGAATAAGTTGTCAATAGCTTGATTATTTTCTACTCCCGAGAAGCCAACTAAATGCTGTCCACCTTCGTAGGCTACTAACTGTAAATTCTTCTCTTTAGCTAGCGTAGCATAAGCAGCTATTTGATTGTAGCTCTCTTGCAATGCTCCTCCAGCCGGTCCACCTGAGAGGACACCACCTGTGGTTAATTCATTAAAGAGCTTGTTTAGTCCTCCATCAGAATCTTTTGTCCAAGCTTCTACTTGAGTCTGATTTTCGGGTGCGCCTAAATAATAGCCAAAATAAGGGGCAATAGCAATTGCTTTGACTCCATAGTCAGCACTGGTCTTAGTCGCAGAATTCAGAGCCTTTTGTGTTCCCCCAACATTACTAGACTGCCAAGCATAACTCAGCGCCTGTTGTCCTGTCCAAACATTACCAGACTGTGCACCCATCACTCCGATAACTTGGTCTGTTTGTCCGGCGAATACTTTATTCCAAATTCCAACTACCTCTGTAGTTCTCTTACTATACCAGTTAATTCTTTTTGTATAGTCACTATCACCTGAATTAGTCCAAGTCTTTTTACCCTGTTCTTCTGCATAATTGCCCTGTTGAAAGGCACCATTCCAAACTTCATTAGAATACTCGACATAGACTTTCAAGCCTGGTTTGAGGTTATTTTTCACATATTCGGCAAACCGCCTTATATAGCTGTCTGTGGCTTGATGAGGCATGGTAAACCAGGGGTTACTATTGGTTTTGTTAGCTAAATCAACCATGACTTCCACTGGTGCACCAAAATTATTCCAGGTTGAGCTTTTTAGGGTTGGGCGGTCACTCCAATCTTTTTGACTAGAATTGTTAGTCTTCATCCAGTCCATGAAGCGTAATGTACTGAATGGCTCTATTTTCTCTATAAATTTGGGATTAAAAATATCTGTTTTGTAGCTTTTTTGGTCTTCTAAAGCTACTAATCTAATGTTGCGCAAGTAGTTTGTTGGGTTGGTTTCTGTAATACGTATATATATACTAGCATTCGTTTCAGTTCCAGCATGAGTAATGTCTATTACGTCTTTACCCATGTTGGACATTTGAACATTTTTTCTACCATCAAAGCTATATTGTATAGTACCTTCACCATCGTAGAGAAGAACATAAGTTTTACTAGGATTAGTTCCTAACGAGATAACCGCACTAACTGTATCATATTTATGAGTTGAATCTTCTGTATGTAGTGATTTTACCCAACCATTATTATCTACATCTAGGGTTTCTCCTGTGTTCCAACCTTCATAAGCCCAACCGTAAGGCTGTGTCTTTTGAGGTATCCATTCAGCTAGTCTGGCTAAGTCTTTGAATGGTTGCTGCGTACCATAATAAACCAGTTCTGATAAATTCGTGCCAATTGAGATGCCTGATTTACTTACTGTACCAATAGTCATTTTGTTTACCCTAATAAATTATCTATATAAACAAATAATATTTGGGAAACAAGATTTTTACTACAGGTTTTTTACTGAATTTTTACTAGTTAATCTTAATTTATTGGAAAATTAAGTAATTATACTTAAACAACAATACTTATCAATTTGACTGTTGAATCAATTTGATAAGGGCGTTGTATTTAGGAGAATTAATTTGATTGACGTTTTCTAAAGCACCCCAGGCTCCCCATTTAGAGTAAATACTAATGTCATTGAAGTTGACAAACAAACCACCACCTAGCTGACTCCACTTAGTAACATATTGCTTATAAATATCGCCCAGACGAGTGTCTCGGTTAGCTTGATGAAATAAATTAGTAATAGCTTGATTATTTTCTATTCCCCAAAATCCCGCTAAATGAGACCCGCCTTCATAGGCTATTAATTCTAATCCTTCAAGAGTAGCCAAATCTGAATAAGCCGAGATCCAATTATAAGCATCAAGCAAGGCACCGCCTTTAGGAACTCCATTTCCTGAGAGGACGCCACCTAAAGTTAGTTCTTGAAATAGTTTATTTAGCCCTCCATCTGGTTCTTTTGTCCAAGCTTCTAGTTGAGTCTGATTTTCTGGGGAGCCTAGATAATGGCCAAAATAAGGGGCAATAGCTATTGCTTTGATTCCATAATCAGCGTGAGTTTTTCTCCCATCTGACCAGGGGTATTTAAGGGCATATTGACCAGTCTCTAAAACTGCAGCTTGTGCACTCATTACGCCAATAACGCGCTCTTTTTGATTGGCAAAAACTTCTCTAAATATACCAACTATCTCGGTAGTCCTTCTGCTATACCAAGCCAGTTTTTCTCTTCCCAAGAGTTTTGGATTGTTTTTAAATGCTTCCTTACCTTGTGCTTCTACCCATTTTGACTGTTTAAAAACATCGTTCCAAACTTCATTAGAATACTCTACATAGACTTTCAAGGTAGGTTTGAGATGGGTTTTTACATATTGGGCAAACTGCCTGACATAGTCGTCTGTAGCTTGATGAGGTAGGTTAAACCAGGGGTTACTGTTGGTTTTGTTAGCTAAAGCGACCATCACTTCTACTGGTGCTCCAGTTCCATTCCAAGTGGCATTGCTTAATTTAATTCTATCGGACCAATCTTTTTGAGTAGAGTTGTTAGTTTGCATCCAGTCCATAAAGCGCAAAGTTTTAAACGGCTTGCTTTTTTCTATGAACTTAGGATTAAAAATATCTTTTTGATAGTTGTTTTCATACTGTAGGGGAAGAATCTTGATATTGCGTATGTAGTTGTCGGGATTAGTTTTAACAATTTTTAAGGTGATTGTCTCGTCATTAATTAAGGTGATAACGTCTCTGTTAGGCTTAGAAGCTGAGAGGTTTTTCCTAGCACCTAGTCCATAATCAAGTTCACCTTCTCCTTCATAGAGAACGATAAAATTACTGTTAGGGTAAGCACCTCGTGGGGAAGGTATAGCGGTTGCCACTACAGTATACTGGTGATCTTTTGCCTCTTCTCGAAGTGACTTAACCCAACCATTGGCATCAAGATCAAGTTTTTCGGGTTCGTTTGTATTCCAAACGCTAGGAGATTGACCAAACCATTGAGGACTTAACCTGAACAAATCTTTAAAAGGTATCTCTGTTTCCCAGTAAGCAAGTCCCGCTAAGTTTGTACCAAGAGAAATTTCCCTCTTAACCAAGGTCCCTTTATGTACATTACTTGGAGAGGTCTGAGATACTAAGTTAGAACTTTTAAAAACAGAAAAAATTATCAGCACTAACCCAGTAGTAACCAAGAATATTTTTAGAGGGATGTAAGCAGAGCCTAATTTTCGTTTCATGCGCCAAATAAGTAGACTATAGTTGCTCCCTAAAAATAACATCAAAAATGCTATCATTACATGGTATTAAGTTGCGAAACAAACAATGACCAGTCCAGATCTAATCATGTTAATTGTCTTGCTTGTGCCAGGTATTTTACTTTCTGCTCTTGTTATGATGGCTTTTTCAGCAGGAGGTTAGGGGAGTGAGGAGACAGAAGTTGCTAAGGTTCTGGCAGTTTGTTGCATCAGTAGAATTTCTTGATCTGACCAAGGATGAATATTCTGACAGTGATGTGCTACTAATAATCCCCATAAAGATTGATTAGTCAGCACTGGAACAACTAAATTAGCTTTAACTTCGATACTTTGTAAAAACTCACGATGACATTCACTCATAGGTTCAACAGCAATATCTGTAGTGGCTTTGACCCTACCTTCTAGATACATAGCAGCATATTGATCATTGAAGCACTGATCTGCCCCAGTCATCCCCAAAATAGAAAATCTACTATTACTTAAAGATTCAAAAGTGACCTGTCCCTTCCATTGACGATAGAAATAGTAAAGAACAACCCGATCAGCCTTTAGTGAATTTCTCAGACCAAAAGTTAGCTGATGCACTGAATTGTCTTGGGCTAATTTTTTACTTAGTCTTTTAGTAATTTTAGTTAAATCCTGATTCTTTAGATCATGCTCAGGCTGATTGAAACTAGTCATTTTATCAATTCTAGAAATATTTCGGGTGTTAAAAAAAATTATAATCTAAATTTATCTCCATAATGCCAATAGAGTATACTTAATCATTGTGATGATTGACTGGAAAAAGTAAGCTGACCAATAACTAGACAAACGATTAACATAAGAGTAAAAAGAAAGATGAAAGTAGGATTTTAATATTTTTTGAGTCAAAAGAGAGGTAGAGAAAAATGACTAAGTTTGTCTTTGTGACCGGTGGAGTAGTTTCAAGTATTGGCAAGGGAATTGTCGCAGCTAGTTTAGGCAGACTTTTTAAATCCAGAAACTATTCAGTTTCTATCTTAAAATTAGATCCCTATATTAACGTTGATCCAGGGACAATGAGTCCTTTTCAACATGGGGAAGTATTTGTTACTGAAGATGGTGCAGAAACAGACCTAGACTTAGGACATTATGAGAGGTTCACAGACACATCAATGTCCCGTCTCAATAGTGTAACAACTGGATTAATCTATCAATATGTCATCAATAAAGAACGTAGAGGTGCTTATCAAGGAGGGACTGTTCAGGTAATTCCTCATATTACCAATGAAATCAAAGAGCGGATACATCGTGTCGCCAAAGATACCAATCCAGATCTGGTGATCACAGAAATTGGTGGGACTGTCGGAGATATTGAATCACTGCCCTTTTTAGAGGCTATTAGACAATTTCGCAAAGATGTGGGACGACACAATGTTGTCTATATGCACGTTACCCTAATTCCCTGGATACCTGCAGCTAGAGAGATGAAGACGAAACCAACACAACATTCTGTCAAGGAATTACGTTCTATTGGTATTCAACCCGATGTCTTAGTCTGTCGCTGTGATCGTCCTCTCCAACCAGGAATGAAGGAAAAATTCTCAGAATTCTGTGATGTTCCGGTAGAGTCAGTGATTATGGCACCTGATGCCAGTAGTATCTATGAAGTGCCCTTGATTTTAGAAAGAGAAGGACTAGCCAAGCAGACACTACATTTATTACAATTGCAGCCAAGTACCCCCAATCTAGATGAATGGCAACAACTAGTACAAAAACTGAGTTCACCTATACGCAGCCTAGAGATAGCTATTGTGGGTAAATATATCCAATTGAGTGATGCTTACCTATCGGTGGTAGAAGCCTTAACCCATGCAGGAATAGCAGTACAAACTCAAGTTAAGTTACGCTGGGTCAGTGCTGAAGATATAGAAGAAAAAGGTCCTCATCATAGTCTAGAAGGCTGTAGTGGGATAGTTGTACCAGGTGGCTTTGGCATACGTGGAATTGAAGGGAAAATCAAAGCTATTGAGTATGCTAGAACTGAAAAAATCCCCTTTCTGGGACTCTGTTTAGGAATGCAATGTGCTGTCATTGAATGGGCCCGTCATGTTGCCCATTTAGAGTACGCCAACAGTGCTGAATTTGACCCCAATACGCCTAATCCTGTAATTAACCTTTTACCTGAACAAGAGGATATTGTCGATCTAGGTGGAACTATGCGTCTAGGAGTCTATGCTTCTCGTTTAGCAGCAGATACCCTCGCCTTTTCCCTCTATCAACAGGAGGTGATCTATGAAAGACATCGTCATCGCTATGAGTTTAACAATGCTTATCGCAATCGATTTTTAGAAACCGGCTATGTTATCAGTGGCACTTCTCCAGATGCAAGACTAGTAGAGATTATTGAAATGCCTAATCATCCTTTCTTTATTGGCACACAGTTCCACCCTGAATTTAATTCACGTCCTAATCGTGCTCATCCTCTCTTTTTGGGCTTAGTTAAGGCTGCTTTGGAACGTCAATGTCTCTGGTCTAATTCCAATGAAACAGAAAATCTCTCATCTTCTGTTAGTTAGAGTGGCATTGAATACCAAGTTTGAGTGAGAATATCACTCAACCAACGTCTCTGTACTCGATCCAAGATGGGATCTTCTGCCATAACTTGGCTGGTCAGTTCTTCTAGAGAACGACCTTCTGAACGGGCAATCTTGATTACTCCTGTGATTGCTACAGCTACTATTTCTTCATCTATCGGCCGCTCACGTAAGGCCATGATTTCTTCAACTTTAGCTGGAATTGGATATTGCATAGTCCCCCTTACCATATAATTTCGGTTATTCTAAAAGTGTTTATCAAAATGTAAAGTTTTTTAAAGAGTATTTTAAGAATCCTTTGTAGTTTAACTTATTTTTGGGCAGATTAGAGCAGCAATGAAAGAAATTCTTTACCTAGAAGTTCCCACATCCGAAACGCAAATAGTCATTGACTGGATACAAAATGGCTGGACTCCCTCTTATGGACAAAAAGTACCAACAGCTAAAGGTATTTTTTGGAGTCAAAATAAGGTAGAAACAAATCTGGGGTCTCCTCAATTATCTATATTCCTTTGGACGTTACAAAGAAGTAGTTACTTAAAGGCATTTCGCTATGGTGAAAAACCCCTAGAAAATGAGAAATCTCTCATAAAACAACTGATTAAAGAGATCAAAGAGAAATTTCCTCCAAAATACCCCGACCTACCAGCAATAGATCTCCAAGCAGAAAACATCTTTAGAGAGTTAGAACCCTATTATCCTAAAACAGTTCATTTCTTTAAAAAAATGCCCCGTGGCGAATTTGACTTAAAAAGACTGCATTGGTGGGAAAAAAGTTGGCGAGATCAAGTCCAAAATGAACAAGAAGCTAAACCTGTTGTTTTTAAACGGCAAGTAAAAAATCCAATCACTCCCGATTACGATGTGATCTATATTGGAGGTGCTTTAGGTTCTATTCATGCAGCAATGATGGCTAAACTAGGCTACCGTGTTTTATTAGTAGAACGCCTACCCTTTGGACGGATGAACCGAGAATGGAACATCTCCCGTTCAGAGTTTCAAAATCTGATTGACTTGGGACTATTTACCATTGAAGAATTTGAAAGTGTCATTGCGCGTGAGTATATTGATGGTTTTAGTAAATTCTTTGATGGATATGTCCCTAAACATCTAAAAGCTGCCACTTTACATACACCAACTGTTTTGAATATTGCAGTTAATTCTGAACGGCTTTTGGCACTATGTGGCGATAAACTGCTTAAAGCAGGCGGCACAATTTGGGATCAAACAGAATTTAGACAAGCTGAAGTAGATGATACTGGTGTCACCCTTGAGTTAGTTGATAGTGGTGGTCAAATTAAGCAAGCTAGAGGAAGGCTCTTAATAGACGCTATGGGGACAGCTTCACCTATTGCTTGGCAATTAAATGGTAATCGGACTTTTGATAGCGTCTGTCCCACTGTAGGCGCTGTTCTAGAGGGAATTGATCCCAATGTCTGGGACGCAGATTATGGAGATGTTCTCAATTCGCATGGAGATATCTCTCGCGGTAGACAATTGATTTGGGAATTATTTCCAGGTCCTGATCAGGAAATAACGATCTATCTCTTCCACTATCATCAAGTCCATCCCGATAACCCTGGTTCTCTTTTGGAAATGTATGAGGACTTCTTTACTATTTTACCCGAGTATAGACGCTGCCAGATGGATAAGCTGATCTGGAAAAAACCTACTTTCGGTTATATTCCTGGACATTTCAGCTGTGGAAAGGAAGATAAAAAGATTGCTTTTGAAAGGGTTCTGGCTATTGGAGATGCTGCTTCCTTACAGTCTCCTCTAGTTTTTACAGGTTTTGGTTCTTTAGTACGAAACTTAGGAAGATTGACAATACTTTTAGATACTGCCCTAAAACATGATCTTCTCTCTCCAAAAGACCTAAATCAAATTTGTGCTTATCAAAGTAATGTTGCTGTAACTTGGCTTTTTTCTAAAGGCATGATGGTTCCCACAGGTAAAGTTCTGCCACCAGAGAGAGTCAATGCCATGTTAAATACTTTTTTTGGGCTTTTAGCTAGTGAACCGCCTGCTATTGCTGAAAAATTTATCAAGGACCGTACAGACTGGTGGACTTTTACTCGTTTAGCGATTAAAGCAGCTAAGCAAAATCCCGCTTTATTGATTTGGATTTGGGAAATGGCAGGCAGTAAAGATATGTTACGTTGGTTACGTGCTTATTTTAACTTTACCCTAGAGTCTATCCAAATCAGTCTTTTGATTAGTTGGTTTCCTCAATGGGCAAC
>CASBQB010000205.1 GCA_949127655.1 Chroococcales cyanobacterium PMM_0086
GATTATTAGTTGATTTTATGACCTTTCATTTCAGGCTTATTAGAAGGTCATCTTTTGATAAAGCAGGAGGAATTGACCCTTTTTTTGTAGCAGCAATTGACTATGATTTATGTTTAAGACTATCAGAAATCACAGAGATTTATCATCTGCCACGTCCTTTATATTATTATCGTGTTCATGCTGAAAGTATTTCACAGAGCCAAAAACAGAAACAGATAGACTTTGCTCATCTCGCAGTTCAAAGAGCACTCTCAAGACTTGGATTAGATGAGCATTATGAGATAATTATAGGTAATAATAGCCAGTTTGTTCTACAGAAGAAAACAGGAGAAGACGGAGTAATTGCCAATTAAACCATATCTGCAAGTGTAACTTCTCAATAAGCGCTGGAAGCTCCCCTAAAAAATAATTAAGGTCGTAGATAGTTGCTTTTAGTCCCAAAATCTGGTTTAACAGAGATATGAGTAATGCAACAGAGTCCCAAGGAAACATCGACAAAGCCCGCCACAGGGAAGTGGAGAGCTTACAGAGTCTAGTGAGGAGTCAGCAGCAGCTCATCGCACAACAACAGCAAACTATCCTACAACAACAGCAAAGCATCTTAGAACTCGAACAAAAACTCAAAAAGCAGCAGGCTCTCCTTGAACAACTCGAAGAGGAATTGAGAGAGCAAAAGAAGCTCAAAGGCAGACCCAAGATTGCCGCTAGCCAACTGAACGCCCCCAAGCAAAAATCGGAAGAAGAAGGAAAACGTCCCGGTTCAGCTAAAAGGAGTAAAAAGGGTGGATTTGAAGTAGATGAGGAAAAAATCATCCAACCGGAAGAAATCCCGGAGCAAGCCAAGTTCAATGGCTATCGGAATTATGACGTGCAGGAGTTAAAGATATCAAGACACAACATCCGCTTTCGCTTAGCTGAATACATTACAAAAGAAGGAAAAACCATCGTTGGGCAACTGCCCCCAGAATATAGCCCTGGTCATTATGGTCCTGAGTTAGTAGGATATATACTCTATCAGCACTATCAGTGTCGTGTACCCCAGACGCTCATCCATGAACAAATGGAAGAATGGGACATTGAGATTTCCACAGGACAGATTAATCAGATTCTCACAGAAAACAAGGAGGCTTTTCATACTGAGCAAAAACAAGTCCTCGCAGTGGGATTAGAGACAGCCAATTATATACATACAGACGACACAGGAGCCAGACATCAAGGAAAAAACGGCTATTGTACCGTTATTGGCAATGAGTGGTTTGCTTATTTCCGCAGCAGTCAGAGTAAAAGCCGTCAGAACTTTTTAGAAACTCTGCAAGGGGAAAACCCAATTTATGTGCTCAACGAGTATGCTTGTAACTACCTGGAGTTATATAACCTAGCAGCCAAGCATAGGGAGAAAATAAAGTTTTCGGATGATGTATTAGCAACCAACGAAAATGAGTGGTCAAGTTACCTCAAAGATGCAGGCTGTGTCAGTGTGAAGGCCAAACGCTTGGTCAGCGAGGCGGCCTTACTCGGTGGAGCGATGAAAAAAGGCGTTTCGGCACAGTTGCGAATTCTTAGTGATGGGGCTAGACAATTCAATGTGCTCGTTCATGCACTCTGTTGGATACACGCAGAACGAGCACTAAGGCGTTTACCCGGTCATACTGCCCGGCAGCGCCAAAACATTGAAGAAATACAGCAGCTATTATGGGACTACTATCGCCAGTTGTCAGAGTACTGCTTCAATCCAACGCCCTTGTTGAAGAGGGGGCTAGAACAGGACTTTGATAGGGTCTTTGGTCGTTGCTATCTCGCTCATGGCTCCCTCAATCAGGTTCTTTTAGGATTTAGACAGACAAAGGCAGAGTTACTCTCAGTACTAGATTGTCCCCAGATGCCCCTGCATAACAATGAAGCCGAGTCAGATATCAGGGAATATGTCACGCGCCGAAAAATCAGTGGAGGCACCCGTTCTGAAGCCGGAAGACAGGCACGAGATACGTTTGTGGGATTGAAAAAAACTTGTCGGAAGTTAGGTATCTCGTTCTGGCATTTTCTCATCTCGCGGTTGCGAGGCGATGGACAAGTACCACCTTTATGTGACGTAATTCGATTCAAAGCCTTAGCTGTCACCTAGATTGTCTAACAATCTAGTAGCTAGGCTATTTTTTCTCTACCAGAACTTTTTGAGAAGTTACGTTTTGAAATTAGAACGGGGACAAACAGTAGATGTAAGAGAACATCAGTTTTTATTAGCTACTAGCAATATTGAGTATAACTTCTTTTTCCAGAGAGGGTTAGTAAATGTTTTCTTTAGCCGTAGCGGTGGATTATTTATAGATCGCTTTGAGGGAAAAAAAGAGGGGGGTTTATTGTTAATACATGGTTATGGCAATGTATTTGAAAAGTATTTGGCTTCAGGTGAAGTCCTAGATGTAGAACCAGGAGCATGGTTATGGAAAGACTCATCAGTCAGAATGGAAACTGTCACAGCACTGCAAAGTAGTGGAGGCATTTTGGGCGCAATAGGGGTAATGCTAGGCGGTATTTCCTTCACTCTTAATCGTTTTATTGGTCCAGGTCGGTTGGGTTTACAATCAATGACCTATCATCCTCCATCAGAGGAAGGTGCAACTCAAGTGGGTGGTAGTAATAATCTATAAATGTTAGACTTTTGTTAGACAAAGTAACTTCTAGCTATGACAAAATCACTGACTTTCAGATGTCCCGATGAGCTTTTGGAGTGAAAGAAACCTTAGGCGAGGGCAATTTTGACATGGTTTTAAAATTTAGGGATTGAGGGAACACTTTAAGGGAAGAATAAACTTTTCAACTTCTTTTCTTATAGTCAAAGATTTAGGAATTAGGAATCCAGTTTAAAATGTTATCTTAAATTAAATTATCTCTCACATTTTAATAGGAAAAAATATGGGCGAAGCGAAAAGAAGAAAACAATTAGATCCTAATTGGGGAAAGACAAAAGAGAAAAAAAGTTTACAAGCTATCAATAATGATTGTGAGCAGATGTTTTTTATTCATTATTCAGGAAAACCACCTACTGAAGAACAATTAAAAGGTTTTGTCATTCAAGAAACAAGGCTATATTCTGCAGAAGAATTTGCCCAAGAATTGTTAGAAAATGGATTATCAAATAGTAACTCTTTTTCGCAAA
>CASBQB010000206.1 GCA_949127655.1 Chroococcales cyanobacterium PMM_0086
AATTGAGGGTTCCCGCTCTGAGGATCAGATGAGCTAAACCTGTGAATGAGCGGACAGCTAATACCCAATTTGGACAGCAGTTCAACTCTGCTCGGCTCCATTAAAAAAAAGATGAAAGCGCAATTTTCAACAATACTAGTTCCCCAAGGGAGCGAATATCGTGCAGTCTGTAAAGGGCTAAAAGGACTCAAAAGACCTACCGTAATAGCTGTCCCGATGGGTAGTGCAATTAGAGAGTTTTTAAAGAAATTAGAACTAGCAGAAGGTTCTATCCTCTTCCTGGGGGTTGCAGGTAGTCTCTCTGCAGCACTTAATATAGGAGATATTGTCTGTTATAAAAGCTGCTCTCTTTGGCAAGGAGAGGCTATTGAGGGTCAATTAAGCTGTTATAGTTTGTTCAATGAAAAGATTAAACAGGTTCAAGGAATCACTAGTGATCGCCTGATTTGTACCCCTGAAGATAAAAAGAAATTATCTCAATATGGCGATGTGGTTGATTTAGAAAGTTACGAAGTCATCAAAACTTATCAGCATATATTGATTAGTATAGTTCGTGTAATCAGTGACCACTCTCAACAGAGAATACCTGATTTGAGTCAAGCTATAACTCCAGAAGGAAGACTAGATCCGATGACACTAGGAGTAAGATTATTAAGAGATCCCTGGGCAAGTGGACATTTAATTACTGGATCTCTTAAGGCATTGAATAGACTAGAATCTATTACCAGAGAGATATTTATTTAATAACTTCAAATTCGTTATCCCGTAGATGAGCCTTAAATTTATTTTCAAACTCAATAACAACAGGAAGATTAGGGCTAATCGGTCGGCCACGCCAGTCATTAAGAATATTGACTATTTTCCCCTCTAACCCTTTTAAATCGAGTGGTTCTTTCTTATGTTGAGGATGGTGATAGACAAGAACAGACTCGGTAACGCGCACACGATCGCCAACTTTCATAACTTATTCCTGATTTCCTGGTCTTTTTTGGGGGAATAGGCTGTTTTTAGCTTCCTGTAACGCTTCCAATAGCTACCCATTAAACAGGATATCATTATCTTGGCTTGTTTTATCTTTCCAGTTTAGCTATAGACCGCTATGCTAAATTTAAGCAGCTTCCAAAGGAGCCATTGTCAAACCTGCTCTCCGCAACTGTTGATGATAAAATTCAGCCTGTTCTTGTGGGCCTACCCAAACTATAGCCTGTCCTTGCTCATGAACTTGATTAGTTAATTCCCAGGCCAGATCACTAGTCATCCCTGGGATATATCTCATCAGACAATCTGATACGTGTTGAAATGTATTGAAATCGTCATTTAAGACAATTACCTTATAATTAGGATAGGTTTTAGGAAGCGTAGTAGTTGAACGTTCTTGAGTTATCGTGGGTGAAGTTACCATATTCTAATAAATGGGAAGATTTAAGACTAATCCAAAACCTCCCCCCTTCAATAATTAAACAGTTGCTAATTGAGGTTCGGGACGCTTGCTATGACGAACACCTTCAATAGCTGTAGCATAGTCAGGCGCATTAAAGACTGCAGAACCAGCTACAATAGCATTAGCTCCAGCTTCTAGGACTTGCCAAGTATTAGCAGGTTTTAAGCCGCCATCTACTTCTATCCAAGGGTCTAGTCCTCTTTCATCACACATTTTACGAAGACTGCGAATTTTAGTGATCACACCAGGAATAAAACTTTGTCCCCCAAAACCGGGGTTAACACTCATAATTAAAACTAAATCACAGATATCTAAAACATATTCAATCAATTCTAGAGGACTAGAAGGATTGAGAACAACGCCAGCTTTTTTACCCAGTTCACGAATCTGAGATAGGGTACGATGGAGGTGAGGAGAGGCGTTATGTTCTGCATGAACAGAGATGATGTCCGCACCTGCTGCAGCAAAGTCTGCTACATACTTTTCAGGTTCAACAATCATTAGATGTACATCTAGAGGTTTAGTTGTGTAAGGACGAATGGCCTTAACAATCAAAGGTCCGATAGTGATGTTAGGTACAAAACGACCATCCATTACATCTACGTGTATCCAGTCTGCACCTGCTGCATCAATAGCCTTGATTTCCTCTCCTAAACGGCTAAAGTCAGCCGATAAGATAGAAGGGGCAATAACGATAGATTTTTGAGTCATGGTTGTATTTTAAGTTGTGTTTCTTTTTCGTAATAATCTTATCAGAATTAATGACTATATTTTCACGCGAACAACTTCTTTTTAGTCCAGCTAGCCCTACTTTTGAGGCTATCGGGACTATTTTTGCCTTTCCTAATAAGTATAGTGTAGGAATTACCAGTTTAGGCTATCAAATTATTTGGTCAAGTTTAGCTATTCGTTCAGATATACAGGTTAGTCGTCTGTTTACTGATGTCCATGAGTCCCTTCCACAAGAGGTAGAATTAGTTGGCTTTTCTTTTTCTTGGGAGTTAGACTATGTGAATATTCTGCAATTGTTAGAGTTTTTAGATATACCTTTGCATAGTCAAGCAAGAGAGAATGAACATCCTCTAGTCTTTGGCGGTGGTCCTGTTCTGACTGCTAACCCTGAACCTTTTGCTGCTTTTTTTGATGTTATTCTCTTAGGCGATGGCGAGGTTCTTTTAGATCAGTTTATTACTGCTTACCAAGAGGTCAGAAATGCTAACCGCTCCACTCAATTAACTCATTTAGCTCAGATTCCTGGTATTTACATACCTTCACTCTATCAAATTAATTATGAGAGTGCTACAGGACCGATTATCTCTATTGAACCTCTAGACTCCAATATTCCTCCTCAAATTGCTAAACAAACTTACCGTGGTAATACTCTCTCTACTTCTACGGTAGTCACAGAAGAAGCAGCCTGGGAGAATATATATATGGTAGAGGTGGTGCGTAGCTGTCCTGAAATGTGTCGTTTCTGTTTAGCAAGTTATTTGACCTTACCTTTTAGAACCCCTTCTGTAGAAGATTCCCTTATTCCTGCTATTGATCGAGGATTAAAAGTAACTAACCGTTTAGGTCTTTTAGGTGCTTCTGTGACACAACATCCAGAATTTGACAGCATTTTAGATCGTCTAGCAGAACCTCAGTATGAAGAAGTGCGTCTGAGTCTCTCTTCTGTACGAACCAACACCCTGACCGAAAAGTTAGCTAAAACACTTGCTATGCGGGATAGTCGTTCTATTACTATTGCTATTGAAAGCGGATCAGAACGTCTACGTCAAATTATCAATAAGAAATTAAATAATCCAGAAATCTTACAAGCTGCTACTAATGCCTTAGCAGGCGGACTCAAAGCAGTTAAATTCTATGCAATGGTCGGTTTACCAGGTGAACAAGAAAATGATCTTCAAGAGACGGTCTCTCTCTTAAAAAAGATTAAATCTACCACCACTGGACTACGTTTAACCCTAGGTTGCAGCACTTTTGTCCCTAAAGCACATACACCTTTTCAGTGGTATGGAGTGCAACATCAAGCAGAGAAACGTCTTAAAAGCTTAGAGAAACAATTGAGAATACAGGGCATTGATTTTAGACCAGAGAGTTATAATTGGTCTGTCATTCAAGCTTTAATTTCTAGAGGTGACCGCCGTTTGACTGGGATACTAGAGTTAACCCGCAGCTATGGAGACACTCTAGGCAGTTTTAAAAGGGCTTTTAAGGAGTTAAAAGGACAGTTACCTACTTTAGATTATTATGTGCATCAAGACTGGTCAATAGAGCAGGTTTTACCTTGGCAACATATCTTAGGTCCTCTACCTCAGTCTACTCTTGTTAAACACTTACAAGATGCTCAAAGTTATATAGAGGGTTAAAGATAAAGGATGACTACACAACTTAAGAAAACCTATTACACACCAGCAGAATATCTAGCCTTAGAAAAACAGTCTACATATCGCAGTGAGTATATCAATGGGAAAATTATTAGAATGCCAGGAGGCACAACCGAACATAATGAGATAGTAACTAACATTTGTGTATATTTAAAGCCTTTGTTAAGAAAAATTAATGCAAAAATATATCTTGAAAATGTCAGGTTATGGATTGAATACCATAAAATATATACTTATCCTGATGTGATGATCAGTGAAAATCAGCCTCTTTATCATAGTCAGGGAACTTCAACAATAACTAACCCTTCAATAATCTTTGAAGTAGCTTCTAAATCTACCAAGAACTACGATCAAGGAGACAAGTTTGATTTTTATAAATCCCTCCCCTGCTTGAAAGAATATGTCATAGTTGAACAGTCTAAATATCATGTTATTGCCTATACAAAAACTATAGATGGTAAGTGGATTTTGAGTGAATATGAAACTCAAGAGACTGCGTTAGAATTAACCTCACTTTCTTTATCTATCCCTCTAGAGGAAATATATGCAGGGATAGACTTTAACTTAGAGGATGAGGATTTAAAAATAAATCTCTTTTTACTTAAACTACTTACAATACTTTTTCAACAAAGATAAAACTAATTCAAAGCGATTAGGTTGAGTTTGAACCGCATAAGCTTCTCTTTCTAAATCTTTCCTATGAATATCAGTGTAATTCATAAAGAAAGGTTGCGCATAAGTAATAGGTGCAATATCGAGATCTAAGAGAGTAATTTTTCCTTTCCCCTTACAAACTTGTGCAGCATGAACAGCTTCATGAATAAGGGTTGGGTTAGCAATTTGTAGATCAAAAACAATAGGATTAAGCCATATTTCTCTAGTTTTTACATTTAACTGTCCATAAAAAGAGCCTCTTCTGGGATCTAGCTTGATGATCACAGGAAAATTATACTGTTCTAATTGATTTTTTAAAATCTCAAATTGTTGCTGATCAGTAGATAATTGAGAAAGCAAGAATACAGAATTTACCAGAAAAATTGGGAACATCATAAGGCAATTAAAATGTTGCTTACTCATTCAATCTCTAAAATTTTAGCAAGATTAACCTGACTCTCTAAAAGACAAGCGTGGCCACTTTCTGGTAAAAGTTGGACTTTCACTCGGCGGAAAAGACGGGATAGATGTCCAACTTCTTCTACTGAAGGTAATAGACGATCTTTGGTACCAGCTAAAAGAAGTACAGGTATGGATAAAGCAGAGACATCTCGATGAGAAAAAGAAAACTGTTGAAGGAGAGATAAACGCCAAGCAATTGTATCTTGAGAAACCGACTGCATCGCTTTGAGTAAAAGACTGCGATTGAGGGGGGTCATTCTTTCTGTAGCAGCTAGAAAGGGTAAAAAAGTAGTCGTCAGACCCAAATACAAAGAAGAAGGGACTAGCGAAAACCAAGGAATAGACCAACCAACCCAAAAAGAACGCGCAAAAGAAGAAGCAGGATTGACCAAAATAAGTCTTTCGATAAGATTAGGTGATAAAAGAGCAGTTTTCAAGGCTAAACAAGCCCCAAAAGACTCTCCACAGAGATAAACTGTAGAAGAGGACTTATGCTCAATTTCAGCCATGATCAAGGAAAGGACATTCAGAGATAAACTTTGCCAATCACCTCGATCCTGGTTAGAAATGGACAAAAAACGAACATCAAAGTGGCCTCTTAATTCAAGAGACTGCCCTTGATAGAGATAACCAGTGCCATCGAGACCAGGTAAAAAGACAAACAAAGGTAAATCCGAACTAGTCGAACTTTTAGTAGATAAGCTAAGGTTCACGGTCCACTCAATGATTGATAGTAATGAGAATAGAGCATGACACCCCCAGAAATTGATTTAGCCAGTTATATTGACCATGCCCTGCTGTCTGTGACCACAACTCTGCAGCAAGTGCAGCAAGGTTGTAACTGCGCTGACTATTTCCATTTTCCGACCGTCTGTGTCTATCCCTATGCAGTTAGTTACGCGGCTGAATTATTATATGGCAAAAAGACAGGAGTTTGTGCTGTTATTGGTTTTCCTAGTGGACTGAGTACGACCAATGTCAAGCTCTACGAAGCAATAGAAGCAGTAGAGAACGGAGCAACAGAACTAGATGTAATGCTCAATCTAGGAATGTTGCAAGCAGGAGAGTTAGATCAGTTACACGCAGAAATAGCTCAGATTGTGCAAGAAACCGGAAAACCAATCAAGGCTATTTTAGAAACCGCCTTACTAGATGAAAATCAAAAACGTCTAGCAGCAGAACTCTGTATGGATGCCGGAGTAGTCTACCTCAAGACTAGTACAGGCTTATTTGGTGGAGCCACAGTAGAAGACGTTCAGTTCCTAGCTAAAATGACCAAAGGAAGAATCGGAATTAAAGCTAGTGGAGGAATTCGTACCCCTCAACAAGCGCTAGATTTGCTCGCAGCAGGAGCTACACGTTTAGGAACTTCAAGAGGACCAGAACTAATTAAACTCCTACAAGAACAACAACTTGAAGGTGTAAGGTGAGTCAAACATATCAGACTCAGGGTATTGTCTTAGCAAGATCTAACTTTGGTGAAGCTGACCGTCTAGTAACTCTCTTAACCCCTGATTTTGGACTAGTTAAAGCAATCGCACCAGGTGCTAGAAAATATCGCTCAAGTCTAGGCGGTCGGGTTGAACTATTTGTAGTCAATGAATTGTTGTTAGTCAAAGGAAGATCTATTGATCGGATTATTCAAGCTCAAACACTGGACTCAAATACTGGTTTGTCCCGTGATTTAGGTAAACTAAGCGCTGGTCAATATATAGCTGAATTAGTACTCTGTATGGGTCTTGGCGGTCAACCACAAAGAGAACTCTATGAACTATTACTCTTACATCTCAATCGTCTAGAGGAGTTAAAAGAACCAACTCTCCTGGTTCCCCATCTAACACAAGCAGTCTTTCATTTCTTAACACTAGCTGGAGTAGCTCCCTGTGTGGATCGTTGTTGTCTATCTCAACAGGCTCTGATCCCTGATTTTACCCAGTCTAGCTGGTACTTAGGCTTTAGTTTTGAGAACGGTGGAGTCTTTAAGATAGGAAGTGGGCAAACTACTAATTCTGATTTGGCTTTTGAAGCTAGACTAGGAGCATTAGAACTATCCCTCTTACAGTATCTAAAACGCGGGCAATTACCTGAACTAGACTTTAAGTCCCTGTATGGCTCTTGGTGCAAATTAGAACAAATACTGAGAGACTATGCCCAATATCATTTTAACTACTCTTTTCGCTCTTCAATATTAGTAAATACCCTAAGCCAGATAGAATTTTAAAGAAGGCTTGATCATCAACTTAATCCGCTTTACTAGATCCAAATATTTAGAATGTCACTGACCCAATCTGAATTCACCCAGACTCCCAGTCAAACTCCTGCGACTGAACAATATGATTTGCTGCCAGAAAATCCCCCTCCAAGTGGAGGCTTTGGCCCAGTTCTGAAAAACCCCCGTTTTCTGATCCTTTGGGGTGGTCAGATTTTCTCTCAATTAGCTGATAAGTTCTATCTAATTTTGATGATTGCTTTAATTGTCGGCTATTATCAGCAGCCCGACCAATCGATCAGTCGTTGGGTTTCTGCTATTATGATCGCTAATACTATTCCTGCAGTTCTCTTTGGCTCCTTAGCGGGAGTCTATGTAGATCGCTGGTCTAAAAAAGCCGTTTTAATCATCTCTAATTTCTTGCGCGGCCTATTGGTTCTCAGTTTGCCCTTTGGCTTATGGTTATTAGAGGGTAAAGCTGGCTGGTTTAATCTGCCTTTGGGTTTCTATTTATTATTAATTGTCACCTTCTTGGTCTCAGCCTTGACTCAGTTTTTTGCGCCTGCTGAACAGGCAGTCATCCCTTTAGTGGTTAAAAGGAGTTACCTACTCAGTGCCAATTCTCTCTGTACAACAACCGTTATGGCTGCTTTGATTATTGGCTTTGCTATCGGTGAACCTCTTTTAAATTGGGTTAATCAGTTGGTTAGTCACTGGACATCTAGCCGTGAGATAGGTAAAGTTTTGGTAGTTGGTGGAGCTTATCTGATCTCAGCTTTGATCTTGCTGTTTCTTCGTATGGGCGAAAAACAAAAGCAGCTATCTAGCAACACTTCTCATGTCTTAGCTGATATTGGTGAGGGTTTACGCTATCTTAATGGAAAAGAAAAGATCCGCAATGCCATGATTCAACAAGTTATCCTCTTTTCAATTATGGCTGCACTCTCTGTTTTAGCTGTCAGTATCGCTGAAGGACTACCCGGTATTCGTGCCGAACAGTTTGGCTTTTTATTAGCCTCTGGTGGGGTTGGGCTGGCTCTGGGGGCAGTTATTTTGGGTACTTGGGGACACGGTGCTTCTCATACTAAGTTAAGCCTTTGGGGCGCTCTAGGTATGGGTCTCTCTTTAGTCGGTTTAGCTTTTTCCCTCCACAGTCTATTTTTAGCTCTCTTGATGACTGGTTTTTTAGGTCTCTTTGCTTCTGGTGTGGGTATTCCTATGCAGACAACTATTCAACAAGATACCCCTTCTGCGATGCGTGGTAAGGTTTTTGGTCTACAAAATAATGTTAATAATATAGCTTTATCTCTTCCTTTAGCTCTCGCTGGTATTTTGGAAAGTCACTTCGGACTAGTTCCTGTCTTGTTGGGTCTGGCTGCTTTGGCGATTCTTGGCTGTTTGTTAACTAGTTCACTTGGGCTAACGGCTAAAGCTGAGACTTCCCTTCCTTCCTAAATTTTATTAATCTATGCACATTGCTTGGCTCGGTAAAAAATCTCCTTTTTGTGGTAACGTAACCTATGGTCGAGAGATTACTAATGCACTTCTAGATAAAGGTTATCAAGTCAGTTTCCTGCATTTTGCTCAGGAAGAAGATGAGCACAATAACTGGCCGGACTGTCAAGAGGTGATGCTACCTTTTCTCTATAAATCACAGGTTTATACTATTCCTAGTCCCAAGTCTAGTAAGGTTCTCACACAGTCACTCAAAGACCTCAAACCCGATCTAGTTCATGCGTCCCTAACTCTCTCACCTTTAGATTTCTTATTACCTGAAATTTGTGAAGAGTTAAATATTCCTTTAGTAGCTACATTCCATCCTGCTTTTGACAATAAACTACGAACTATTCAATCAAGTACGCAGTTTATCACTTATCAACTCTACGCACCTTTTTTAGCTAATTATGATCAAGTGATTGTCTTTTCTTATCTACAAAGGGATCTTTTAATCCGTTTGGGAGTTCCTTCTGAACGTCTAGCAGTCATTCCTAATGGTGTAGACACCCATAAATATGCGCCTGGTGCTTCTTCTCTTAATTTAAAACAGCAGCTAAACGCTGAGGTAATCTATCTTTATATGGGGCGTATTGCTCCTGAAAAGAATTTAGAAACTCTTCTTAAGGCTTGGAAAATCTCCCAGATGGAACCCCAAAATAAATTACTCATCGTCGGCGATGGTATTTTAACAAGTTCTCTTAAGCCTATTTATGGAGAAGATCAGGGCGTTTTTTGGCTGGGTTTTATTGCTGATGAACAACGTCGCATTAAAATTTTACGGGCAGTTGACCTCTTTATTTTACCTTCTCTAATTGAAGGTTTATCTCTCTCTCTCCTAGAGGCTATGTCTTGCGGTTTAGCTTGTTTAGCTACCGATGCAGGGGCAGATGAAGAGGTTTTAAAGGGAGCGGGAATTGTCTTAAATACACAGAGAGTCTTTAGTCAACTAAAAACTCTTTTACCTGTTTTGCGTGATAATCCTGATTTAATCTTTCCCCTCAAACAAAAGTCACGCCAAAGAGTTCTCGAACGCTATACTCTCAGTGCTAATATCTCTCAATTGGAAGCTCTTTATAGTCAAGTTTTGACTCAGCGAAACGCAAATATAAGTCATTTTTATAGATAAAAAAATTAGTAAAATGAGATTTTCAGCATACATCAATAATAGCCTACAAAACTTCTTTAGTAAAAAATCAAAAATAGATGGACGCTTTTTGATTTTAGCTATCTTGTTAGTCTACTTCAGCTTAATTTTTATTGACAATTACTCTGGAACTTATCCTCAATTATGGAGAAAATTTGGTGTTCCAGCTATAAACTACCCATTTGCGGATCTTAAAGAAGTTTTAGCTGGTTTTGATTGTGTACGTTCTAATAAGAGCGCATCTTTTAATTCTTGCAACTTCGGTTATCCTCCAATATGGTTTTCGCTCAGTGGATTAGGATTAGACGAAAACGCTACTCTGCCTTTAGGATTTCTATCGATTCTAATATTTTATCTATCTAGTTTTCTTCTGATCGGCAGATTAAATTATCAAGAAGGTGTTTTATATTCACTTCTTCTTTGCTCTCCCCCATTAATGTTATTAGTAGAAAGATGTAATGTAGACATCATTATTTACTCTGGCTTATTTCTGGCTTTAGTTTTTATCAAAAATCCAGAAAAGTTCAGTTTTAGGTTAGTAGGTTATCTAATTATTTTAGGGCTGGCATTTTTAAAATTATTCCCTATATTTGGCCTAGCTATTCTCATTAAAGAGAAAAGGAAAACTATTATTTTAATAGGTAGTATCTTCATGAGCTTATTTGGGATTTACTGTTTTTCTATAAGAAAAGAAATGAAGATAATAGGCAGTTATTTTCTTACTAAAAAAGATTGGATGAGTTTTGGATACAGGAATATTTTTTATAAAATTAATACTTTTTACAATGAAGAAATATTTGTTCATGCCAAGATGAAAATTATTTTTGTTTTACTATTTTCCTTATCTTTAATATTTAGCGTTAGGATGCTTATTGATTTAGGCAAAAAAGTAAAGTTTTGGCTCAGTAAATCTTACCTAGCTTCAGCGTCTAATAATATACATCATATAGATGCTTTTCGTCTTGGTTCAAGTATCTATATAGGTAATTTTATAGTTATTGGAAAAGTTTTTGATTATAAATTTGCCTTTTTACTCTTCGCTATACCTCAAATCTTATTGTGGATTAAAAGTCGTGACCAAATGAGCGTATCATCTAGTTTTGCTTTACTCGGAATTCTGGCTACCTTCTATTTGAGTCAATTTAATATATTGGGAATCGATGAAATTATAAATTGGTTATTGCTAGGATATTTTATCTATAGTTTTTGTCAATCTTGGCCGGAATGGTTAACAAGAACTATACACAATACCTTATCAATTAAAAAATCCTCAAGCTAAGTCTAAAAATAGCTCAAGACTCTACTTTAACCTCTGGTAATGTTTTTGCGCACCCTAGCCCTGCGGGCGGCTACGCTTACAGCCTGTTAACTTTAGACAGCCCAAAGGGTCTACCCTACGGGGGCTACGCCTACGTCAATACGCTCAACCTAATAGACCTCCCAAATAATTTCTAAATTCTCGCCATTGAGGGAAATAGTAACGAATTTTTTACAGGTGATATTTTTCTAATCCCCTTTCCTGTAAAGTTTTGTTTTCAGGTTAAAAACTGTATTGCAACTTATTTAATTAAATGATCTTGTCAGTTTCTATAAAACGAAGTAAGTAAAATTACGATGTAGTATGCTAAATTTTGTAAGTTAAATAAAGGTTGCTATACGAGCAGAATGTTTTAAAGAGAGGAATAAAGAGAAAATAAAATAGTTTTTCTTGAAGAAGATAGCATTTCTAAAGAAATTGTCAATACTGTTTAAAGGTGTGCTTTTGGTAACGCACAGTTGAGTACATAAAAACTTAGCAAAATGGACTAGAGATTGTTAATATCTAAAAATTTCTAGCCAAAGTTTAGTCATGTAAATCCTCTTTAAAAGAAACAATATTTACAGGAAAGTGAGTTAAATGGTTCAAACAGGTTCAGAAAGTTATATTTCTCTCAGTGATTTTTGGCGTAGTCTATTAGATTTACAAACAGAAAGATTTTCAGGAACATTAGAACTAAATAATCCAGCAAGTTCAAACTGGAAAATGTACTTTTATCTGGGGCGATTACTGTATGCAACTGGAGGAAAACACCCAGTTAGACGTTGGATAAGACAAGTGAAAGAACAATTACCACAAATATCTCTAAAAGAAGATAACTTATATAACCAAGAAAAAGAATATAAAATCTGTTGGGAATACGAAGTATTATCCTCTTGGTATTTAGAAGGAAAAATAGAAAGAGAAAAAGTAATCAAGATTATTTATGGGGTAATTAAAGAGGTCTTTTTTGACATTCATGCGGTGAGAATTAGTCGACCAAGCATTCAGCCAGAAGAAGGTTCTTTCCTTCAACAATGGACATTTGTTCCTCTACAACAGTATATTGTAAAAAGTAATCAAGAATGGAAAAGTTGGCAAGAGAGAGGCATTGCTGATATTGAGCCTGCTAAAAGACCAAGCATTGTCAAAAATCAAGAACTTGCGGCCAGACTGCCGCCAAAAGCCTATCAGAACATGGTGCAGCTTTTTGATTCTCAATTAACTCTCTGGGAGTTATCCGCCAAAATCAAAAAACCAGTTTTTGACTTAACCGTCTCCATCCTGCCCTATCTTCGCTTAGGTATGATAGAGATGGTAGAAACAGAAGATTGGCCATCACCAGAGAGAAAATCACCAGGACAAAAGATTCAAGTAGAGCAGAAATTAGCCCCATTAATTGCTTGTGTTGATGACAGCACGGCGGTCACTAAAACCATAGGTAAACTAATAGAAAAAGCAGGCTGGAGATTCTTAGAAATACATGATCCGCTCAGAGCAATTCCTATTCTTATAGCGAAAAGACCAGATATAGTATTACTTGATTTAAAGATGCCTGTAACAAATGGGTATGAACTATGTGAGATAATCAGAAAGCTATCGGTCTTTAAAAAAACACCAATAATTATTCTCACAGGACAAGATGGCCTAGTAGATAGAATGCGAGCAAAAATGGTTGGGGCAACAGGATTTGTCAGTAAATTAGCTGACCCAGAAAAACTGTTAGAAGTAATCTCAAGATGTATTAGTGTTTAAATAAACAGAAAAATATGGTCACTATTTTAATTGTTGAAGACTCCTTAACCGATCAGGCATTAGCAGCAGGCTCATTAAAAAAGCAGGTTTTGCTGTTATAGTAGTCGGTTCTGAAAAAGAGGCAAAAGCTCAAATAGCTATCTCTAAACCGGATGCAATAGTATTAGACGTAATCCTAACAGATCGCAGTGGATTTTAACTCTGTAGAGACTTAAAAGACGAAAAAGAAACAAAAGATATACCTATAGTTGTCAAAGTTTAAACCAAATTACACAAGTAAGTGGCTTGGTACAAAAGATTTCCCAATTGGCAGTTGAACAGTCTCAATCTTCAGATGAGGTCTCTCAGACAATTAGCGAAGTAGTAGAAAACTCCCAAGAAACTGCCAAAGGCGCTCTATCCGTTTTGATTGCCTTTAAAGAACTAGTAGAGGTCGCAGAAGATCTTCAAACTTCAGTCAGTCAATTTAAGCTCTAAAAACCTGATTTTATTGTCTCTATTTCAGTCAATATGAGCCAGCTAACCTAGACTGGTATGCTATAGTGGTTTATGAAAAACATAGTCAGGAAACACCGATACATCCTCGGTATGATGGCTTAGTAGAAAAGCATCTAGGTTGTTTCTATCTAAATGGTCTAAGAGAAATAAGTGCAGATTCTCTAGGGATAGGTATAATAAAATTAATCCTGGAATGACTATTTAAAAGGTAGCAGATTTATTGGATCTAGACACAGAAAAAGTCAGAAAATCTTCTGAAGATTGACACTTAATTAACATGAATTCAGGTAAGCTCATTGTAATAACAGGACCGAGTGGAGTTGGCAAGGGAACACTAGTTGAACACCTGCTCTGGAGTCATCCAGAACTCTATCTCTCTATTTCCGTGACAACGCGTTCGCCCCGTCCCCATGAAGAAGATGGAACAAATTATTATTTTGTTAACCACGAAAAATTCCATCAGATGATTGAAGAAGATACCTTTTTAGAATGGGCAGAATACGCTGGAAACTATTATGGAACTCCCAAATCTTCTATAAAAAGTAGACTGAATCAAGGAGAAAATGTTCTTTTGGAAATTGAAGTAATTGGAGCAAGAAAAATCAAGAAAAGTTTTCCTGATGCCTTGACAGTTTTTATTTTGCCCCCTTCTCTAGATGAGCTTGAGAAAAGATTAAAAACTAGAGGGACTGAACTTCCTGAAGTTATTTTATGTCGTTTAGAGAAAGCAAAGGTAGAAATTGCTGCTAGTGATGAATTTGATTACCGCATTGTCAATGACGAGTTTGAGATTACCATCGAAAACTTAGAAAGAATCATTTGTCATTGATTAATTAGCCACTTTTAAGTAAGTCTGCTATGACCTGTTGTGTATTTAACTCATGATGAAAAGAACTTTGGCGTGTATCTGTAATTAACCAATCCAAAGCTGCAGCTTGTACATCAATGGAAGCACCTGTTTTATCAATACAATAGCGCCCAAAAACCAATTTATCAACTAAACGGACACTAGGACCGAGCCTTGAATAGTCAAAGATAATACTATTATCGACTGTTGCCCCGCTACAAATCCAACAATTGGAGCCAATCATACTAGGTCCGATTATTTTAGCGCCATCTTCAATGTGGGTCATCCCGCCAATGTAAACAGGCCCTTGAATTTCTATGCGATCCCAATTAGCTGATACATTAATTCCTGTGTGAATACCTGGTTTGACCTCAATACCTGGTATTTGTACATTTTTAATTTCTCGCAATAAGACTCCCCGAATAGCGTGCCAATAATCAGGTACTTTACCGAGATCCACCCATTCAAAGTCCATATTGACTGCATAAAAAGGAGCGTTCATCTCAACTAAGTTAGGGAAGAGTTGGCTACCAATATCATAAACTTGATCTGAAGGAATATAGTCTATTACTTGAGGTTCAAAAATATAAATACCAGTATTAATTTGAGTGCTTAAGGCTTCTTGAATTGAGGGTTTCTCTTGAAAAGCTTTAATTTTGCCTGTCTCATCTGTTACTACAACTCCATAACTTGAAACAATTTCTCTTGGCACAGATTTAGTGATTACAGTAGCAATAGAGCCTTTTTCTTTATGCCATTTAACGGCCGCGGTTAAATCTAAATCGATTAGAGCATCCCCACATAAAACAACAAAGGTATCATCGAAGAATGGGTTAAAATCCTGTATTTTCCTGATTCCGCCTGCTGAACCCACTGCTTCTCCAACTAGTTCCCCATTGGTAATCCTTCCTTCAAATGAATAGGCTATTTGAACCCCAAAACGCTGACCATCTCGAAAGTAGTTTTCTATTTCTGCCGCTAAATGACTCACATTGACCACAATTTGATCAAACCCATGTTCACGTAAAAGTTCTAGCAAAAACTCCATTACAGGCTTTTGCAAAATGGGAATTAGTGGTTTAGGGATGGTATGTGTAATGGGGCGAACACGAGTCCCTTTTCCGGCTGCCAAAATCATGGCTTTCATGAATCTTCTTCCTTAATCTTAGTTCATAGGTGTTATACTGGACCTGGATAACGCTTTAAAGCGTTAGATTCTTTGGCAACTAGTCCAAAAAATAGACTTTTCCCTGCATCATCAAATTAGCTCTTTACACCCAGTATATTTTTAAATCCTGAGATTTTGATCATCTGGCACTTTCCTAAATCACTTAGCTAACATATTGTAATCCCAATTTACTTAAAATAATTCAATATTTAGACTAGTTCAAAAGAACAAGAGCTTCTAGCTTGTCTAGATAATGGTAGCTTTATTACGATCCAGACTGATCACAATCACATCTTTCAAGTGATAAAGACTATTGAAGGTTAAAAATTCAAGCCTGATAATTAGATTAGAAAAGGATGACTAGATTAAAAGAATCTAGTGACAGATGAGGGAGGGTGAGACCACAGATGAGCGGTCAATTTAGCTCGGTTCATAACATTTTACTGATCGAGGCTCCTAATTTTAAAAGTCCATTGCATCTTACTGATGGCCTCTACACTGTTGGTCGTCACCCTAGTAACACGATTGTTATTTCCTCTCCAAAATTATCTAGGAAGCACGCCTACTTTTACCGAAAAAGCTCACCCATTGATTCTAAAGTTCTATACTGTCTCGTAGATGGCGATCTACAAGGTCATAGAAGGACTGACGGTCTTTGGGTGAATGGTAAACAGTATCAGCAACAGGATTATTTACGCTTAATAACTAACTTTCTATTATTCTCTTTTGTAGATCTTTTGCCCATTGCGCAGCCAGAGATATTTCTGTAAAGGGGATAACTACTATTTCATCTTTAGTGGACAAAGATAGTTCTGCAGAACCAGTCAAGTTGAGGTCGGACAAATTGACGACTTTTCCTTGAAAGACTAAATCAACCGAGGTAATCTGACTCAGTTGAATGGTTTTTTCTTCGACAATACCTCGGTAAGTAGGCTTACCCCAAACTAAAACCCCTTCTCCTAAGCCCAAAACAGAATAGATATCATATTTAGCGTTAGAGAAAGAATGTGACCAGAGACGATAAACCTCAATTTTTTGAAACTCTCTTCGACCAGCCCAAGCTAGAGCAAAAAAGACAATTAGTAAGGGTAACCAAAGCAGTCCTTTTTCCATTTTAAATGCTGTCTGTGACCGAACTAAAGCGAAAAGCTTTAACTTTAACCCCAGGAACGACAGTGCTTCCAAAACGCTGTACAGTACTAACTGCTTCTACATCTCGTAACATAAGGGGCAATTCCTGATTAAAACGTAGGTTCTTAATAGGGTAAGCCAGTTGACCATTTTCTATCCAAAAAGTGCCATCTCTGGTCATTCCGGTGACTTCTAAAGTACGGGGGTTAACGTAACGAACATACCAGGCGCGACTGACAAAAATACCCCTTTCTGTTTGAGCAATCAAATCTTGTATGCTTTGCTCTGATCCCTGCATAACGATAGGAAAGAGTGCGCCTGTTGGTTCTTTACCCTGTTTCATAGCCCAATAACGGCTATAACTGAGAGTTTGAGGGATACCATCCTCAATTACCTCTAGAGGCTGGTTGGGCAGTCCATCATCAAAAAATGTGCCCATTTGTAGAAGAGGATGGGCTGGATCTCTTTTTACTTGAACCAAAGGACTAAACAAAGGTTCACCTACATAATTTCCAATAGGTTTACCCTGTTTATCTAAAAGAGACATAAAAGAACGCCCTTCGTCAGCACTTCGCGCGTCTAAATTGCCTATTACCCAGGGGAGTAGATCGGCAAAGGCTGCTGCTTCAAAAACCACCGGATAGAGACCCGGTTGAATCTCTCTTGGTTGGTCCGAAGCTAAACAACGTTCAATAACTTGTTCTGTGAGCGCATCTATTGGTAAATCAGCAATAGAGAAGGCACTGCGACTACTCCAACTTGACCCGCTCTTGTAACGTGCTGTCACACTAAAGTTAGCTTCAGTTCCTTCTTGATATGCCCTTAGTCCAGTTGAACTACCTAGAGCTTGCAATGTACTTGAACTACTAAATGTTCCCGATCCCTGTACATTGGCTTTTTGACACTGAGAACAGACTTGCTGAACTTTTTGACCTCTCTCTAGAGGAGAGATATTCGCTGTATCGGCAAAAAAAGCAGCTAAGCGGCGGTCGTAGTTTTGCGGTTGCAACAGGGGAACCCATTCTGGATCGCTCGGTGCTAAACGGGCTAGAGTTTCTGAACGTCTGAGGGTATCTTGAACAGCTTCCGGGTCTATTTCTGTATTGGAGGCAGTGGCGCTTTTATTGTCAAAATAACTAGTTATACTCAGACTAAAGCGATTTTTAGAGAGATTCTGACTCATTTGGTTCTCACTAAAACGGCTTAAGGCAGACTCACTAGCATTGAGACTGACAAAGACTGCATCTGCTTGTGCACTAGAAATAACCGACTCAATCGTCTCTAGGGCTTCCTGGGAAGTAAGTAAAGGAGAATTTTTGGTAATCATCATTGGTTTTCTGGTATTGTTTGTCCAATTTTCGGTTCAACACCGGCTAAAAGACGTTCGATGTTGCTTTGATGTCTGACGATGACATATAGCCCGGTAATGACCCCTAAGATGATGTAGGGTAGAGGTTCTTTTAAAAGGAACATAGCCAGCATCAAAGTTATCGCCCCAATAATCGAACCGAGAGAGACTATTCTAAAGATAGCTAAAACTATTAGAAAACTAGCTAGGGCACTCAAGCCAACCCAAGGACTCATTGAGAGAAATACTCCTAGACTAGTAGCGACAGATTTTCCGCCTGTAAAGTTGATAAAAATTGATTTACTATGCCCTAAAATGGCTGCCAAGGCTGTCAGGACTATTAACCAGGGTTGCCATTCTTGCGGTATCTGCTGCGCCAAATTACTAGGTAACAAACCCAAAAGGCTGACTGCTAAGGCTCCTTTAGCTGTGTCAATTAACAAAACCGTCGCACCCACCTTTTTTCCTAGTACTCTTAAGACATTTGTTGCACCTGTAGAACCTGAACCAAATTCTCGAATGTCAATATCTTTAAGAGCTTTACCTAACCAATAACCTGTCGCTATTGAACCTAATAAGTAAGCTACTATGAGCAATATTCCACTGATTAACCAAGACATATCTTTAATAACTATAACCCGAGGACGATTGTTGCGGATCTGAGGCAAAGGCTAACCAGAGAGGAAATTGCAGAAGTCCTACATTCACTTGTTCTTCTGTTTCATCTAGGATAACTATCGGTACTTGCTGTTCATCTACTAGACGTTCTGCTTTTTGAATTAGAGCTTCTGCTGCTTCAAAAAGAACGATTCCTTTTTCTGGACCAAAATCACTTCTAGAGACACCTAGACAGTCTTGTAAACCTCGTCTCCACTCACCTAATCTCTCTGGATAGGTGACTAAAATTAACGCCCTAGCTTGCTCACCATAGATACTATTTAGCACTGAGATGATGGCTGAAGCCACTAAAATATTTTGTAGACGACTGCCCATTGCGCGAATACTGCCTCTCCCACCTTGATTAAAAAACCATTTTTGTACCCTTTCTGCGTGAATAGGTTCAAAAGTTCTTCTTAATTGCCAAGGTGGTCCATAATAATCTGGTCTAGTGCGATATTGTTCTAACAGCCGTTTAATTTGTTTACTTTGTTCTGTAAAGCTGCTTTGGGTGAAACGACTGGTGGAGAATTCTGCTGGACTAGCTGCAGCTTTGGGTTCATTTAGAATAGGTATAGCTGCGGGAGCTTTATTTAATTCTAACTGTTCTGCTGCTGCAGCTAGATCTTGTAAACTGCCGACTAGATAGTCTTTAAACCCTTGTACTCTAATTGCCAGATCTTGAGAGACTCCCGCAAAGTTTGTCCGCATTTCTTCTTTAATTTTCTCTCTACGCTTTTCTAGCTGTTCTATCGATAGTTCTAGTCTTTGTTTACGCGACTCTAGTTCTGATAGACTTTCTTTGAGCATTTGAGAGATAAATTCTTGTGTTTGGGTTATCTGCTCTTGTTTTTTATTTTCTAGATATCTTATTTCAGCTTCTAGTGCTTGTTTTCGACCCTCTAGATGGTTGATCTCTTGTTCTTCTAGCATTGGTACTAAAATATTAGGAGTCTCTAAGGGCTGCAAGGAATCTTCAATTGATGGTAGAGTATCTTCTGGGTTCATTCCGCGATTAGGGAGTAGAGAAGTGTTTTATTTTAAACGGGGACAGCGATCTTCTAAACAAGTAGCCAGCATTTTAGCATCAAAAATGATCGGTAAAAAGTGAATACTTTTAACTTCTCTAAAATAGAACAGAATTGGCGTACTTGGATAGAAAATCTCGTAATGTTGCCACTCACTATAGGGAAAACTGCGGATCAGCTTGTCTAGACGGTATATATCAAGTGCATCTGCTGTAAACTCAAGTCTTATAGTCAGTGCTTGCACTAACAGGAAAAAACCGAATAGACCAATTGTTAAACTTAGCCAAACTTGTAAAAGTAGCAGAGGGATAGCGGCAAAGATCAGGACTAAAGGGATAGTAAAGCTAGGATTTAGTTTTACCGTTTCTAGGTTGGGTACAATAGGTGGGTTGGTAAGCATCTAGATCAATAGTAATCTTCATACACCATTTTAAAGGTTTAATAGACAATTTCAGAAATAGACAAAATATTGATATGCTATTTAACACGCCAGAAAAAAGTAGTAAATTGAGCAAAGACATTACCAGAAATAATATAAATGATTTCCATCTACATACTCACCTACAATGAAGAAAAGGATATCGCAGATTGTATTGAATCTGCACTAGTCTCTGATGATGTTATTGTTGTAGACTCTTATAGTACGGACAAGACAAAAGAAATAGCTTCTCAATATCCTGTTAAATTTGCAGAACATCCCTTTGAGAGTCACGGAAGACAGAGAAATTGGCTACTAGAAGAAATCCCTACTAAGTATGAATGGGTCTATCTTTTAGAGGCCGATGAGAGAATGACTCCTCAACTTTTCCAAGAATGTTTAAAAGTAATTCAGAACAAAGAGAACGTTGGTTACTATGTAGCAGAGCAAGTAATGTTTATGGGAAACTGGATACGCCGTAGTACTCAGTATCCACGCTATCAAATGCGACTATTTGAAAAAGGTCAAGTCTACTTTACAGATTATGGACATACCGAGAGGGAAGTAGTTAAGGGTTCTTTCGGCTTTTTGCAAGAAACCTACCCTCATTATACCTGTAGTAAAGGAATTAGTCGTTGGATTGAAAAACACAATCGTTATTCAACCGATGAAGCAGCAGAAACACTACGTCAGCTGCAAGAAGGTGGGGTAGAGTGGAAAAAACTCTTGTTTGGTTCTTCTGAGGTAGAAAAAAGAAGAGCACTCAAAGACTTATCCCTAAGATTACCATTTAGACCCCTGTTGCGTTGGATGTATATGTATTTTATCTTGGGTGGTATTTTAGACGGTTCCTCTGGGTTTACTTGGTGTACTTTACAAGCTTTTTACGAGTATTTGATTTTATTGAAAATTCAAGAGTTTAAATCAGACTTAAATCAAAAAAACAACGATAACAAGAGTCATCTTGACTCATCAGATAGGCAGTCTTTGGAAAAAATAGGTTCTCGGACTTTTCCAAAGAATCAATAGTTATTCTAACGAGTAGTTAAGATATTATTCCAAAGCAGAGGAGTTAATTTAATTAACATGAATCAAGAAAATAAGTATAATCCTCTTTTAAGATATCTCGATAAAATTCTCGTTACCATCGCTTCGCTATATTTAGGTTTGGTTTTATATTGGATCAATCAACCTAAACTGACTCAACCTGATTCTATTGTACAAGCCAAAGAAACTTGGACTAATGTATCTAATAGTCAATTCATAGCCTATATAAAACAGTCTTTAAAAGTTATTAAAGCTACACCACTAAAGACTCCCTCTCCTCAACCTTCTCAAAATGTACCTCTTGAAAGAGTCTACATTCCTCAGTATCCACCTAAACCCAACAAAGTAACGTCTGTCCCCCTTCCACCTAAACCCAACAAAGTAACGTCTGTCCCCCTTCCACCTAAACCCAACAAAGTAACGT
>CASBQB010000207.1 GCA_949127655.1 Chroococcales cyanobacterium PMM_0086
GAAATAATTTTATCCACCTCCTGATAGATAAATTAAGGCTAATTTACTAGCGAGTCTCAGGCTTGAGATAGATGACTCTAACTGGAATTTAGCGTCAAATTATAAGGATAGCTTGTGTAATAAGGGTTTTTATGGCCAAACGATCACTAAAAGCGTCCCCTGACGGGATCAGACAGGCAAAAAGAGAATTTACTCAAAAGGGCTGGACTCAAGATTATTTAGCAGTCGAAGTGAATGTCAAAACTCGTCAGCCGATCTGGAGATTTTTCACGGGACAGTCAGTTGACCGATTTATTTTTATGGAAATTTGCTTTGTTTTGGGTCTAAATTGGCGAGAGATTGCCGAAAATCCGCCTGCGGAAAGCCCGAAAAGTGAAGAGCAAAAATTGCTGACTATTGACGACCTGGTTAAACAAGTGCGCTCACAACGCTTAGAGAAAATACAAGCTCAATGCGGCACAATAGCGCTACTGGAGATAACTCATCCAGTTAACATCGATGATATTTATGTTGATGTTAATATCGTAGAAGCAAGTACTAGCCTGGATTGGTTAGATAGCGCAGACCTGCGAAGCATACCATTAGAGGAATTCGACCGCTTTGGCATGGTTAAAACGTCTCAGAAACAAATACCCCTTCCTGCAGCAGTTGAAACCTATTCTAAGCTTAGGGTCTTGGGCAGACTAGGCTGCGGTAAAACTACCTTTTTGCAACATCTCGCTATCAAGTGCAACCAAGGACACTTTGCTTCTAACCGAGTTCCCATTTTTATCACCTTAAGGGATTTTGCAGAGGAGTCCAGAGAGATGGACGAGTTTAGTTTATTGAACTACATCCGCTCTGAGTTTCTCACCGATGGCATCTCTGACCCCTCTGTAATTGAAACCCTGCTATGTGAAGGGAGAGTATTACTCCTCTTGGATGGTTCAGATGAGCTACGAAATCAAGATAGCCACGCTGTGATCAAGGAAATTCGCAGATTCTCCGAGAAGTATCAAAAGAACCTCTTTGTAGTTGCATCTCGCACAGCAGCGGCAAAAACCTTCACGATCAAGAACTTTACGGATGTCGAAATTGCTCCTTTTACCTCTGAACAGATTGTCGCTTTTGTTAGTAAGTGGTTCGCGGCTTTTACTAAAACCCAAGATAGTCAGGAAAAGGCCAGAGAGTTTATTGAAAACTTGGGCTTGCTGGAGCAGTTAGAATTACGTGGACTCGTTTCCACTCCTCTGTTTTTACATCTGGCCTGCCTGGTCTTCCATCGCCAGGAAAAATACTCCATTAAAGAAACGGAATTTTATAAGCAATGTTTAGACCTAATGTTGGTCAAATGGGATCAAGCTATTGGTATTAAAAGAGATGAGGTTTACCCTGGCTTTTTGTTGTCGCACAAGCTCAAGTTACTCAGTCAAATTGCTGCCACAACCTTTGAAAAGGGGCATTATTTTTTTGAGCAACAGGTACTTGAGCAATACATTGGCGACTATCTCCGCGCTTTACCCAATGCTCCCACCGAATCAGAGGAATTGCAACTCGATAGTGAAATTGTACTCAAAGGAATCGAGCTACAACATGGACTCTTAGTAGAACGAGTGCAGGGAATTTTTTCCTTTTCTTATTTAGCTATTCAAGAATACTTCACAGCTAGAAAAATCGTGGCCTGTGATAATTTACCAGCCTTAGAGAAATCCCTCAAAGGTTTGATTAGTCATCTCACAGACCCAAGATGGCGTAAGGTATTTTTATTGACTGCAGCCATGCTACGAAGTGCTGACATCTTAGTACGCTTGCTCAAACAAGAAATTGACACCCTGATTGCCCAAGACAGCTATCTGCAAGAGTTTTTACTTTATTCAAGCCAGAAGTATCTAACTAGTTCACCTCAACCTAAGAGGCTTAATCCTCGCGCCCTCTACTTGTCACTAGCTAGGGCTCCTTTAATGACTATGCTTCTCCAGCAGCGAAGTCTGAAGCATGATTGGCAGTTTACGCCTGAACAAGAGCAAGTTTTACAAGACTATTATAATGCTAATCAATTACTGCTTGACTGTCTCAATAGTAGCTCTGAGGTAACACCTGTAGTGCAGCAGAAAATAGAACTAACCTTTTTATTGCCGCCGCAAGAACTCGAAAAGCGTGAAGAACTTATCTCTATCTTGTCAAGTTAATACACAGCCTAGCTATACTAACCTAGTGAAATGTTATAATAAGGGGTAAATCTATCCAAGAAAGAATGAATACCTTAGCGGCTTGTGCTTATCTTGCTGTTGAAAAGCACTTTAAAAAGGTTCAGAAACATGAGCCAGGAGTTCTAGAGAATAAAGATATTGAAGAACTCCATCAAATGCGGGTTGGTATGCGTAGACTGAGAAGCACTATAGATGGTTTTGCTCTAGTCTTGCAACTGCCAAAAGCAGCTAATACTGCTAAAGTGGCAAAGGTGGCCCGCGTCTTGGGAAAGCAGAGGGATCAAGATGTGATGTCCCAAGCTTTACAAGCCCTTATTCCGCAAGTGCCTCAAGAAGAAAGTGCGCACCTTGAGTATGCCTTAAAAATACTTTCTAGGCAACGCAAAAAGAGTTCCAAGCTGGTTAAAACAGATCTCACAGCGGGGGAGTATTTAAACCTTAAAGAGGCTTTTATAGACTGGTTAAAACAGCCTTGTTATTCTGATATAGGGCACCTGGAAATTTCTTCTATTCTGCCAGACCTATTGTTACCTCAGCTGAGTAGGTTCTTTTTATATCCAACATGGTATTTACCTGAAGGTAACCTGGATGACTTAGCGTATTTGAGTCAGTATGGCGAGTCTTTTCATGATCTACGCAAGGAAGCTAAAAAACTACGTTATAACTTAGAACTTTTTAGTGACCTTGGTAGTGAATCTTATCAGTACTACCTTGGCAAGGTTAGCAATATACAAACTATGCTAGGTGATATTCAAGATAGTTTTGTTCTGAGAGACTTTCTAGCAGATGTCTTTGATGAAGAACTAAGTATCATCACACCGACTCTAGACGAGCTTTTACAGAAAAATCGTCTGGAAAAGTGGGAACAATGGCAAACAGAAAAAGCCCAGTTTCTCTCACCTCAATTTAAAAAAGAGTTTTATTCTAGCTGCCTTTCTCTAAGTTAAGAGATTCTGTTAATACAAAATAACTACTAAATAGAAAAAAGCAAAAATCAAAAACTCAGAACTAACATTATTTTTAGCTTTAAGGTAAGATAATGTAAACTTAAATGAACTTACCTTTCAAACAGCATGACAGTAACCCCTACTAAACAAAGCTACGAAGTTAAAGACCTAAAATTAGCATCTCTTGGTAAACAGCGTATTGAATGGGCAGGTCGAGAAATGCCTGTTTTACGTCTAATTCAAGAACGTTTTGCTAAAACTAAACCCTTTGCAGGACTGCGTTTAATTGCTTGCTGTCACGTGACAACAGAAACAGCACATCTAGCTATTGCCATGAAAGCAGGCGGTGCAGATGCGATACTGATTGCTAGTAACCCTCTTTCTACTCAAGATGATGTAGCAGCAGCTTTAGTCAGTGAGTATGGGATTCCCGTATTTGCTGTCAAAGGAGAAGATAATGAGACCTACAACCGCCACGTTGAAATAGCACTAGATCACAAACCCCATCTGATTATTGATGATGGTTGTGATGTCGTAGCGACACTGGTCAAAGAAAGAAAAAATCAAATCAGCCAGATTATCGGTACCACAGAAGAAACCACCACTGGTATTGTTCGCTTACAAGCAATGTTTAAAGAAGGTGTGTTGACTTTCCCTGCAATGAATGTTAACGACGCAGAAACTAAACATTTCTTCGATAACCGTTATGGAACAGGACAATCTACCCTAGATGGGATTATTCGAGCAACTAATATTCTCGTAGCTGGTAAAAGTGTTGTCGTAGCTGGTTATGGCTGGTGCGGTAAAGGGGTAGCTATGCGCGCCAAAGGACATGGTGCAGATGTAGTAATTACCGAAATTGATCCAGTGCGCGCTATAGAAGCAGCTATGGACGGTTTCAGAGTTATGCCTATGCTAGAAGCTGCAGCCGTTGGAGATATCTTTGTTACAGTAACAGGCAATAAGCACGTGATCCGTCCCGAACACTTTGCTGTAATGAAAGATGGTGCAATTGTCTGTAATGCTGGTCACTTTGACATCGAAATTGACCTCAAGTTCTTAGCATCTCAAGCTGTAGAAATCAAAGAGGTTCGGAACTTCACCCAAGAATATAAACTCAGAAGTGGTAAATCAGTCATTGTTTTAGGTGAAGGTCGTTTAGTCAATTTAGCAGCTGCTGAAGGACACCCTAGTGCGGTTATGGATATGAGTTTTGCTAACCAAGCTCTCGCCGTAGAATACTTGGTGCAAAATAAAGATACTCTAAGCCCAGGTATTCACACCATCCCCGAAGACATTGATAAAGAAATCGCTCGTCTGAAGTTACAAGCGATGGGTATTTCTATTGATAGTCTCACCGATGATCAAATAGCCTACATCAACTCTTGGACTTGTGGTACATAAAGTCGACTAATTTTTGACCTGAACTAAAACCTCTCCCGATATAATAAGGGAGAGGTTTTGGAAATATTGAATTAAATATATGGTAACTAAAAAAGATGACTCAATGGATCACTGAAATAGTCTCATCTTTAGGATACGGGGGGATCGCTTTCTTAATGTTTTTTGAAAATCTGTTTCCGCCTATTCCTTCTGAGTTGATTATGCCTTTAGCTGGTTTCGCAGCCGCTCAAGGTAAGTTAGATTTTACCCTAATTGTTATAGCAGGAGTTATAGGTACAGTTATAGGTAATTTAGCTTGGTACTATTTAGGTAGGTTGATAGATGAAGCTTATCTAGTTGATTGGCTTGACCGCTATGGAAGCTGGATAGGTATCCGTGGTCAAGATGTTTCTAAAGTTAATAATTGGTTTGAACGCCACGGGACTAAGGCTGTTCTCTTGGGTCGCTTAATACCTGGAATACGTACTTTGATCTCCTTACCAGCTGGAATAAATAAAATGCACTTAATGCCCTTTATAATTTATTCAACAATTGGCACAACAGTCTGGATTCTTATATTAACCAGTCTAGGCTACTTTTTAGGCGAACGCTATGAGCTAGTTGATAGGTACTTAGCTCCCGTTTCTAAAATAGTTTTATTAATCCTTCTAGCTTGGTTTTTACTTAATTGGATTCGTCGTCGCTTTTTCACTACTTCTAATTAATATACAGGCTATCTAATGGACGGAAACTTTTTACAAGAACAGATTAAAAATATTGGTTATTTAGGTGTTTGGGGTATTGTTTTTGCTGAGTCTGGTCTGATGATCGGGTTTTTCTTACCGGGAGATAGTCTACTAGTAACTGCAGGTTTTATCGCTTCTCAAGGCTATCTAAATGTTTGGGTTCTAGTCTTTGGTTGTTTTGTCTGTGCAGTTTTAGGTGACAATGTGGGCTATTTTACAGGACACCGTTGGGGACGCAAATTATTTACTCAAGAAGATTCTCGCTTTTTCAAAAAGAGATATCTACAAGAAACAGAAAGCTTTTATCAAAAACATGGACAAAAGACGATTATTTTAGCTAGGTTTATGCCTGTGGTGCGGACTTTTGCCCCAATTATCGCCGGGACAGCCGCTATGCAATATAAAACTTTTATGTTCTATAATCTGATCGGTGGATTCATTTGGACATTTGGACTAGTCTTATTTGGTTACTTTCTGGGCAGAGTTGTACCCGACGTGGATCGCTATCTGTTACCAATTATTTTAGTGATTATCTTTATTTCTCTAGCACCTGCTATCTGGCATTTAATAGAACCTCGTCTTAAAAGTAGAAAATAAAAGCAATTATTACAGTTCTTGACAGAGTGACTCAATAGGGACAGGCTCAATGGTAGGATGTGCCAAAATACCTTATATTTGGGTTATGTTCCTATGACAGAAACATTTTCAGAACAGGCAACTAAATTCGGTGGCACCACAGGTGGACTAAAAGCAGAAACACTTTCAGGACAAGCTCCTAAATTCGGTGGTAGCACAGGTGGACTACTCAGAAAAGCTGAAGTTGAAGAAAAATACGCAATCACTTGGACTAGCACCAAAGAACAAGTGTTCGAGATGCCTACAGCTGGCGCAGCAATAATGAATGAAGGGGAAAACATCCTTTATTTAGCTACTAAAGAACAGTGTCTAGCTTTAGGAATTCAACTACGCAAATTCAAGCCAAAAATCGAAGATTATAAAATCTATCGCATTTATCCTACCGGAGAAGTACAATTTCTGTTTCCTCTAGATGGAGTATTTTCTGAAAAAGTCAATCCAGGAAGAGAATTCAACGGTAAGATAGATAGACGGATTGGCGAAAATCCTGAACCTGCAACTCTAAAATTCTCTGGCAAAAAGACTTACGAAGTTTAGTTTAACTTCATTTTTGTAACAGATATTAAGGGTGGTTGGTCAAAAAAGTGCCAATCACCCTCTAAAAGCTTAAGCTGACATGATTTTCCCTGATTTTGCCCGATTTTCCACCCTTGCAGAACAAGGGAATTTTATACCCCTTTACCATGAATGGGTAGCTGACTTGGAAACACCTGTCTCAGCTTGGTATAAGGTCTGTGCAGGCTATCCCTATAATTTTCTCTTAGAATCTGTAGAAGGCGGAGAAAATGTAGGTCGTTACAGTTTTTTGGGTTGTGATCCAGTTTGGGTCTTGGAAAATCGTGGGAAGGTAACCCGACAGTTTTATCGAGATGGCCTAGTAGAAGAACATACAGGGAACCCTTTTGAAATTCTCAAAAAATGCTTAGAACCGATAAAACCGATAACTTTACCAGAATTACCACCTGGAATAGGTGGACTGTATGGCTTTTGGGGTTATGAATTAATTAATTGGATAGAAGCTAAAGTACCCATCCATCCATCAAGTGAACAGGATCTCCCCGATGGAGTTTGGATGCAGGTTGATACAATTTTAGTATTTGACCAGGTTAAACGAAAAATCTGGGCTATTGCCTATGCTAATTTAAAAGATAGTAAGGTTAGTCTCGAGCAAGTATATCAAGAAGCTTGCGATAGGGTAACCAAGCTACTGGTTAAATTGAAGCTATCTCTTCCCTTAGAGGCAAAAACCCTAGAACTCAGTTCAACAAAATCACCGACAAGAATTGACTATCATAGCAATATCACCCCAGAACAGTTCTATAAGAATGTTGAAAAAGCCCAGGAATATATCAAAGCAGGAGATATCTTTCAGGTAGTGCTCTCACAACGCCTCAGTGCTTATTACAGCGATGATCCCTTCAATCTATACAGGGGATTACGTTTAATCAATCCTTCCCCCTATATGGCCTATTTTAGCTTTGGGGACTGGCAAATGATTGGGTCTAGTCCTGAAATTATGGTCAAGGCAGAAGGCAATAATCAAGGAACACTACAAGCGACTCTCCGTCCTATTGCTGGAACACGTCCAAGAGGAAAAACCCAAACTGAAGATATCTCCCTATCTGAAGAACTTCTCCAAGATCCTAAAGAAATAGCCGAACACATTATGTTAGTTGACTTAGGACGTAATGATCTTGGTCGGGTCTGTCTGCAAGGAAGTATCATAGTTGATGAGTTAATGAGCATTGAACGCTATTCCCATGTGATGCACATTGTGAGTAATATCATCGGTCAACTGGCTCCCCAAAAAACGGCTTGGGATCTCTTACAAGCTTGTTTTCCAGCAGGAACAGTCAGTGGAGCACCGAAAATTAGAGCTATGGAAATCATTTATGAGTTAGAAGGGGAACATCGTGGCCCCTATTCTGGAGTCTATGGCTATTATGACTTTGAAGGACAACTTAACAGCGCTATCACTATTCGGACAATGATTGTTCAACCTAGTTTAGGTAATGAATATCGGGTCTCTGTACAAGCAGGTGCAGGAATAGTTGCTGACTCTCAACCTATTAAGGAGTACGAGGAAACCCTCAACAAGGCTAGAGGACTTTTAGAGGCTATTCGCTGTCTGAGTTAAAATGTCTTTAACAAAGTTACAACTTAAACGACCTGAGACGACTAGAGAACTTCAGCAAATGGTGGAGTTAGATCAACTCTGTTTAGGAGGTCTCTGGACTTTAGAAGGCTATCAAAGAGAAGTTACTAGCCCTAATAGTATTTTGATAACTTTCGTTGTCGAAGGTGAAATAATAGGCTGTGGTTGTTTTTGGGCGATTCTAGAAGAGGCTCATATTACTCTATTAGTCATGCACCCCGACTACCAAGGAGAAGGACTAGGTAGTTTCCTTCTCTATACTCTCTTGAAAAAAGCCTATTTTCGCGGTCTGGAGAGAGCAACTCTAGAAGTTAGAGCTAGTAATACTATAGCACTATCTCTTTATCAAAAATATGGCTTTAAAATTGCTGGTAGAAGGAAGGGGTACTATAAAACAGATGGAGAAGATGCTCTAATTCTTTGGCGGGGTGATTTAGCTCAACCTGAGTTTTTAACTAGTTTAGAGAATTGGCAGAGAGAACTTAACTCGCGTATTGCTAAATGGCAGGTAGAAGAAATAGATGAACAGCAAAATCTCTTCTTCTAAAGTCTTGCTTTAAATAATAACCTTATGTTAAAATGAGAACAGAGAAATAAGTATCGGCAGCAGAGTTGGTTATTAGTATTGAAAGGTTTTTCCCGTTTAGTCAAAGCAGGATTCTCTCCGAAATCTCAATCTCTACATAAATTCTGATCAACGGAGACAATCAATGTCCATTTTTGTAGGCAACCTATCCTATGAAGTCACAGAAGCAGACCTAAGCTCGGTATTTGCCGAGTACGGTTCTGTTAAAAGAGTCCATGTTCCAACTGACCGCGAAACAGGCCGCGTACGCGGTTTTGCTTTCGTAGAAATGGAAACCCCCACACAAGAAGAAGCTGCTATCACTGCTTTAGATGGTGCTGAGTGGATGGGGCGTTCTATGAAAGTCAATCAAGCTAAACCTCGTGAAGATAAAGGTTCATTTGGTGGCGGTGGCGGTGGCGGTGGTGGTCGCAATAACAACTACTCAAAACGCTACTAAAGCCCTAGCTTTTTAAAAAACTTAGAAGTTAAACTATTCTAGATAGTTTGAATAAGCGGGAGTAACTCCCGCTTTTCCATTTAAGGACTGTTGGAAAGTTCTAACCAAGCGCGCATTTTACCAGGGTTCATCAACCCATAGGGATCTACTAGAGCTTTAAAAGCCAGTTGTGCTGGGTTTATTTGACCATTGCCCCCATCTTCAATAATGTAGGTATGGGGATTGGCAATACCCGCACCCGCTTGATTATGATAGTCGATGATTTCCTCTAGTCTTTGAGCGGTTGAAAAACGGACTATAGGTAATCCTGCAGGAATTGTCTTTCCACCTAGGCGTAAAAACTCTAAATGAATCATCACCTCTTCCCCGAAGTGATTGTACATTTGCTCTACTTTATCTAGAGTAAGATAGAAAGTCTGTAGATAGGTTAAGTTTGGGTCAATAGCGCGAGCATGAAGAGTAGTATGATTCCAAGTAAATTCTAGTAAAGAGATCCCTTTACTGGCTTCTGTGGCGTTTTTATTATAAGTAATGTGTCCTTGATACTCTTCTATAAGTTCTAAGAGAGCTTCTAAACTACTTTCAGCTACCATTAAGAGTGCGCAAGAACAACCCTGCGGTAAATAAGTCTTGAGGGCAGTAAGATAAGTAGGCAGAGGGGCGGCTAGAATTGTCACCAGTTTTTTAACAATCCCATCACTATCGCAAAGCGCCTGTCCAAAATGTGCCGACTCCATGAAGTCATCAAAGACTACAATCATTTCAGCCCATTGATAAGCAGGTGCCAAGGCTATTTCTAACTCAGTGATAATACCATTAGTTCCGTAAGCATGAAGGACTTTTTGGACATCATCACCCCGTAACTCTCGTATTTGGGGGGGGTCTTCTAAAGTGACAATACGCACCGCTAAAACATTACCTCGTTCCTTGATTTGTCCATAATTTAGGGAACCAGCACCAACACTTCCACCACCGATGAAACCCCCTAAAGTTGCGCTACGATAAGTAGAAGGAACCATTCTTAACTCCCAACCTATTTCACGCGCTTCTTTATCTAAAGCAGCCATTCTTACCCCTGCTTCTACTCTAGCGATCCCTGGTTTGAGAAAAATAATCTGATTCAAACCAGAAGTATCTAGAATAATGCCCCCTTCTAAGGGAATGCACTGTCCATAGTTTCCCGTTCCCGCACCTCTAATAGTTAGGGGGATCTTGTATCTAACACAGGTTTTTGCTACTTGGATGACTTCTGCCTCATTGAGAGGACGTATAACCAGTTCTCCCCTTTTATCTTGCAGTTGAGCCTGTAAAATAGGGCTAAAGTGATAGTAATCTAAAGAGAGTTTAGCTACTGTCGCTGGATCAGTGATTAAATCCAGTCCGGCTAATTCTTGCTTAACAATATGCCAATTTATCTCAGTCACAAGTTCTCTAAAATACAGCATAGTGAATTCATTTTAACCCACTTATCTCTACTTAATTCCTGCTCTATTTAAAGCCTGCTGCCAAATCTCTGCTATGATTTGGTACCCCGCATCATTTGGGTGAATACCGTCACCATAGTAGTTAATATCCGTATTTTGATTGAATTGTCCGATGGTCTTATCTGCTGCTACATCAGCTATTCCATCAGCACCTAAATGACCACTCGCTCTAATAGCACTATTTATTTTCTCTCTATTCACTTCAAAACCTGCATCACCTCTAGGTAGAATTGTTCCAAGCAAAATTTTTGTTGCACCTGCAGCGCGTGCGGCTGCTATCCTAGAGGTCAGACTGTTGATTACGCTTGAGGTTTTACCTTCAGCAAGATCATTTGAGCCTGCCCAAAGTAGATAGACCTTGGGAGTAGCACTATAAAGACTCCATAATCTATCTGTTCTTTCTGGTGCATTAGCTAATATTTCATAAGCTTTTTGCCCACTAATTCCTAGATTAGTTATTCTATACTTACCAGTTAGGGATTTTTGCATAGTCACTGGCCAATCTTTACCGCTGGTTGCTCCTGCACCAAAGGTGATTGAATCTCCCTCACAAATAATCTGTGGTAGATTGCCCAAGGTATCCCCCAATTTAACACCACGAGTAGTCAGTTTCTGAGTCACATAAGCGATATTTCTAGCTATTTGGGACTCTTTTAGCTCGGTATCATAAATCAGCAGATAATAAACAGTACCCTTATAACTTGCTGATTTTACTTCAGGATTAAGCCCCAGATATACAGGTTGATTGCCCTCATTTAGCGATTCTCTCTTCCAGTATCCGACAACTTCGCTAGAGGAGTAGTAGACCTTATTTGTTGACCCCATGACAAAGGTTACAGCTAATGGTCCTTCTAATCTTTGTGAAGGGCTTAAATAACTACCCACTCCTTTTGTCTCTCTGCTTCTTAATACTATAGAGCCATCACTTTTAATATAGAGTGTCCTAGATCCACTTAAAATATATTGTTCTCGAAGCTCATTAGAAGGGTAGGCTATATCTGCAAACAAGATAATTGTTTTTGCCTTGTTAAGTATTTTTGAATCGGCAAAAGAGATAGCCTGATTATTAAATTTTAGGCCTTGAGGTGTCCATGTTGGTTCATAACCGCTAACCGCAATCCCATTTAGAGTTTGATCATTCACTTGGGATGAGTTATAGCCTTTGAGCACATTTGTGCCTATACCTTCATCGAATCTATATTCTGCTAAAAGTCCAGTAGTCACCGGTCCAGACTCTTGTAAATCAGTCTTATCGGAGAAGCGAAAATGACTAGCTATGAGTACAATACTGCCCAAGACTAAGCTATACAAGACTAGTTTTTTCCAACCAAATTTCATAAGCAAGAACTAAATTGTGCTAATTTATTCTACACATCACCAATCAGATAGAATTGCTATATTCTTTATTGAATATCTAACTGATAATCAATGGGTTGCTTAGCCTTAGAAATAAGTACAATTTCATAGTAACCTGTTTCTGGCAGTACCCCTGACCATTGACCTGTCACAGAGTCTTCTAATAAATTCTGCTTACCTGTAGGACTATAGACAGAAAGCTGTAGACCATTCATCGGTTCTAATTTAATTTGTAGAGGTTTTCCCTGACTAAGATGAATGCTGTAGGTCTGTCCTAGGCCTGGTTGTAAAGTACCCTTGAGAGGAGATTGAAGTGAGGTTAGTTCTTGATAATTATCGCCTGATTTTAGAGAAAATAGTTGAGAATAGACAAGGGCATCCCAAACTTTACCAATAGGTTGACCTTGAAAACTTGGCCTGGTTTGATTCTGCTGTTGCTCAGGAAACCAACTATAAAAGATCCCATCTGCTAAATTATACAAAGCTCGACTACTGAGATGTAATCTATTAACCTCTGATCTCCAGCGATTAAAATCACTTTCTGTATATTTACCTAAACCATTTAGTACCTCTGTCCTTAAAGTACTTAATTTATCTAGTATCTCAGTGGCAACCTGATCCCATTGTTTTTGTGTATTCGCATCTTTAATCTTGCCTTTTTCTTCTGGATAACGACTATCAAAGACTTGATCTACCAATTCTCTAAAAAATGACTCGTCAGAAATTTTTAACCCTAAAAGACGTTCACGCAAACTGTTATTCTCTACTGTAGGGGTCGGACTACTTTCTGGAGAATCACTTGGTTTTTTAATCAAATCAGAGGTGTACTTAGGTGTTTCTGGTTTATGTCCCTCTATCCAGTATTTTCCAGCCAACCAACCCAGAGCACCTGCACTAAAACTCAATCCTAGAACTAAGAAGATTTTAGCCAAACAACCAAAAAGAGGGTTAAAGCTTTTACTGTTTGTAGCTATAGAAGGAGATTGAACAGGCGGAATAAAAGTTGTTGGGTTACTCTCTGTAAGTGTAGGATTCAATTCTAGATTTTCTAAAGCTGCAGCTAAAGCACTAGCTGACTGATACTTACCCTGCTGCATTGCTTCTAGTAGGTTGGACATCCCAGAAGAAAATGAATCTTTTTCTGTGACTAGAGATAGAGTCATTCTAGCTAAGGAGGCAATATCTTCAGTTAGAGCAGAGAAATCATAGCGAGCTAGGTTAAAATCTATCAATATAGGTTGCCTAGCTTCACTGCTTTCAATGATACTCGATGGAGAAAGGTTGCCATGCACAATACCTTGACTGTGGAGATAGTCTAAAACTGGTAAAATCTGTTTGAGTCTTTCTATAATTTCTTTTTCATTTAATCTTTGAGCATGACTTTCATACAGTCTGGACAATTCACTGTAACTGAGTCCTTCTATATAGTCTTCAACTAGATAAGTATATTCTTTTGTTTCTCGAATTAAAGTAAAACTCTCTCTAAACGAGACTATCTGAGGGTGATCAAGTTGATAAAGAATTTTTGCTTCAAGCTGAACCTTGGCTAGATCTTGTCCATATTCTTTAACAATACAACTTTCATTGAACCTATGTTGATCTTCTGCTAAATAGATAGAACATTCTGTCTTGGCGGATAACTTTTTTTGGATTCGGTAGCGTTCGTTGATCGTTTGACCAGACATCTTAGAGGAGAGTATCAATTAACTAGTTATTTTCAGATAATCTTTTTCATCATAGCTTAAGCCGTGTGAGATAGTTTAAACTAGTTATGATTAAGTTACTTAGTCATTGTCCTCATTGAACCTAAAGAAAATACAACTTAAAGACGGCTTTCACTCATTATTGTTCCCGAAAATCGCTCAAAGTTAAATGAATATTCTCATCTGGTATAAAAATGATCTACGACTGCATGATCATCCACCTCTTCAACAAGCTTTAACTCAAGCAGACCAGATCATTCCTTTCTATTGTTTTGATCCACGTCACTTTAGTCAAACTAACTTTGGTTTTCCTAAAACAGGTTCTTTTAGAGGACAATTCCTTTTAGAAAGTCTTGCAGATTTACGCCACTCTCTTCAAGAACTCGGTAGTGATTTAATTATACGTCAAGGGAAACCAGAAGAGATAATTCCCCAATTAGTCCAAGAATTAGCGATAGATAGTATTTATTTTTCTACTGAAGTCACTAGCGAAGAAAAGAACGTCCAGAAGCAACTTAGTAATAATTTAAGTCAATCAGGAGTAAAACTAGAAAGCTTTTGGTCTGCTACTCTTTACCATCCTGATGATTTACCTTTTAAGATATCTCAATTACCTGAACTCTTCACCACCTTTCGCAAAAAAGTTGAGCAGAATTTTTATATTCAACCTCCCTCAAGTCCTCCGCAAAAGCTACCCCAATTATCTAAAATTGAGCCTGGAAACCTGCCAACTTTAGGAGAATTAGGATTAGATAGCCCTTCTTTTGATACTCGTTCTGTGCTCCAATTTAAAGGTGGTGAAAGAGCAGGTTTAGCCCGTTTAAACGATTACTTATGGCAAAAAAACTGTCTTAAAAATTATAAAGAAACTCGTAATCAAATGCTAGGTGCAGACTACTCCTCTAAGTTTTCTCCCTGGTTAGCTAATGGCTGTTTATCTCCTCGCTTAATCTATGATCAAGTGCAAAAATATGAGGCAGAAAGGGTTAAAAATGATTCTACCTACTGGTTGATCTTTGAATTACTTTGGAGAGATTATTTTAGGTTTATTGCCGCTAAACATGGTCAGAGGATATTCTATCTTTCAGGACTACAAAAAATCAAATTACCCTGGTTAGAAGATTGGGATCGTTTTGATTTGTGGAGAGAAGGTCAAACAGGTTATCCCCTAGTTGATGCTAATATGAGAGAGTTAGCTAAAACAGGCTTTATGTCTAATCGCGGTAGACAAAATGTGGCTAGTTTCTTAACTAAAAATTTGGGTATTAATTGGCAAATGGGTGCAGAATGGTTTGAATCTTTATTAATCGATTATGATGTCTGTAGTAATTGGTGTAACTGGAATTATACAGCAGGAGTAGGTAATGATGCGCGTGGTTTTCGTTACTTTAATATCACTAAACAGTCAAAAGATTATGATCCAAAAGGTGACTATTTAAGACAATGGTTACCAGCGTTACAAGCAATACCCCGGGACAAAATTCATGAACCTTGGAAATTAACTAAAGATGAACAACACGATTATAATTGTAGAATAGGTGTAAATTATCCTCGTCCAATAGTTGACTTTTTTAAGTCTATTCAACACAATGAAAAGCTTTATAATAGTTAAGGTTTTTTGCGAGTATCTTGCAGTGCGTTGCCTATTCCTTTAATCACCCCACGCCCAATTAAGCCAATTCCTTTACCAATTACCTCTGTTAAAATATAAATTAATCCATTACCTAACCATCCTATCAAACTCCTAAATCTTGGCGAGGTAGCATCTCTAATTTCTAGAACAATAGTGACTAACCAAGCAATACCTTGCAGTCTATCTAGTTCTTCTTGACGTGAAGCATAGAGATAAGTTATCTTAATTTCTCCCTCTTCTAAATAAAAAAAACGATATTGACATTCAAAAATATCTTGAGGATTATCCCAGTATTTATCTTGTTTATATCTCCAGCCTAAAAGATTTCTAAAACGGGCTATCTCTCTAGAGGACATCAATTTACTATCATAGAGTTCTCTCTTAATTTCTTCTGATTCTGAGAGGTTATTTAAGACATCTGACATGACTGCATTACCTAGATGAATCATCAGATTTTCTAGAATAATTTCTTTAGTTTTCTCCTCCATTTGATCAGGATTCACCAACTCTTTAAATAACTCAATTACTGAAGGAATCTTCGCCAAAATAAAAGTTTGTATAGTTTCTAAATCATTAGAAATAATCTCATCAATCAAGGGTTTTTCTTTTAACCCGATACTGCGCTTTAAAAAACTAACTGTTGATTCTTCCCAAAGTATCTGCAAGATATTATCTTTTTTACGAATAGCCTCATCTAAGTCTATTTTAAAGAGTTTTATTTCTTCAACTACTTTCTTAATCTTCTCTAAAATTAGATAGAGTAACTCCCGTCTTTTATTCTCATTTAATATATCTATCTCTAGAATAAAAGAAGTAGAATTATGAACGGGGGACTGTAATTTAAGAAAAATATTGTCATAAATAGATCTTCTTTGGGAAGAAGGTAAAAGAAGAGTTGATAATTGACTATTTTCAACTTCTTCTTGGGGAACAACAAGAACAGCAACAGGTAAAAGTTGATTAACTAACCAACGCGCAGCTAATAGTTCTCTTTTACGTCCCTGCCAAAAGAAGCGATCTACTAGGTTACTGTCTAAATATTGCCCAAGACTTTCTAAATTATCTTCTATTTGTTGTAAACCATATTGTCGCCAATGAATTAACCACTGATGACGAGGTGAGAAACGTTTGGAAGCTGACCAATACTTACCTCCAGCTAAAAGTTGTCTCACAATGGTCACTAGACGGTCAACAGAAATGCCTTTAGGACAGTAATTGAGATTATTACGTCTTTTTAAGGATTGTAACTTGTTTAAATCTATGGTTATAGTCAGAAGACAAAGGGGAATATCTGGGTAATTATCTAGAATAGACTGACAGAGAGACCAACCAGAAAGACCTGGATCTAATAAGATCAGATCAGGTCTTAATTGCTTCAGAAGAGTCGGCGCGTTTTTAAGAGTGCTTTGACTAATATTCTCTAAGTCTGGATAGGCCTGTAAAGCTGTGACTAACCCCAGTCGAAAAATTGAGTCGTCATCAATAATTAAAAGTTGCTTGGGAGTAGCGTTCACAGTTAACATTCATAATGTATTTAGACAACAGGGTGATTTTTATAACCGTAGAAATCAATACGGTAGTCAGTAATTTTGACCCCTGTCATAGCTTCGATTTTTTGCAGCATCTCTTCTGGTAATTGTATATGAACATCAATGATTTGTTTCGTATCTAGACAGTTAACATGACTGTGAGAATCACTTATATTTCCATAAAGTCTCCCTTCGGAACGCTCAAGACATTCAATAATCCCTTCATTGGAGAGAGCTTCTAAATTTTGATATACTGAAGTGTAACCAATATCTTTACCCTTTTGGTTGAGACGGTCATAAATATCTCTAGCAGAAAGATGCTCTTGCTCTTCCCACAACAACTCTAAAATAAAACGACGCTGACGACTAACCCTCATCCCGAGAACTTGACAACGGTTGAGAGCATCTTCTAAGGAACGGATAGGCTGTATACTCGCCTCTAGTCTTTCCATAGTTGAGGCTATCAGTAGATAACCCTAAAACATACTCACTACCAGTTTAACATAGACTCTAGATAAAGAGAGAGTTAACACAGGAAAGAGGTAGAGCAGACAGTATGAATACTAAAAAGCTAGGAGTAGTTAAAGGTTATGTTAATTAATGTATGATAACATTTGTAAATTTATAGCAGAAAACTTTCCAGAAGAATTCTCAACTTGGTTATTAGGTGAAGCGGTAATTTTAACCTCTCTAGAACCAACAGAACTATCAAGTGAACCAATAAGAGCAGATTCTCTTCTATTAAGACAGTCAGAGAACTTAGTTCTCCATGTAGAATTTCAAACCAGACCAGACCCAGAGATTCCTTTGAGAATGCTAGACTATTGGGTCAGAATACATAGAAGGTACCCGAGAAAACAAATTCATCAAGTAGTAATATATCTCAAACAAACAGAGTCACCCTTAGTTAAACAAAACTCTTTTCAAGCCCCGAATATAAGCAGTAAATTTACCATAATTCGTCTTTGGGAAGAACCAACAGACTTATTTTTAAAGACAGTAGGATTATTACCCTTTGCTATCTTGAGTGCGACAGATGAACCAGTAAAAGTCTTAACTAAGATGGCAGCTAGAATAGAAGAGATAAGTGATACTAAACTCAAGAGTAATCTGGCTGCCTCATCTTTTATTTTAGCTGGGCTATTATTGGATAAAGAGACTATCAGTAAAATACTTAGGAAGGATATCATGCAGGAATCGGTTACTTATCAACTCATTTTAGAAGAGGGTCTTCTTCAGGGTAAACAAGAGGGTCTTCTTCAGGGTAAACAAGAGGGTCTTCTTCAAGGTAAACAAGAGGGTCTTCTTCAGGGTAAACAAGAGGGTCTTCTTCAAGGTAAACAGGAAGTAGCAGTTAATCTACTCAAAAGTGGTATGAACACTAAACAAGTAGCGGAACTCACAGGATTAACTCTCTTCAAGGTAGAAGAGTTAAACAAAACAAAAGAATAATGCTCGTAAATTTACTTGAATAGATTTTTCTTGGAAAAGATAAATATAAGCTTTCTGGTTGCTTTTTAGATAATTCAGGAAAAAGGGTAACCTATTAAGGAAGGTTGCAGTCTAGCCAAAACATAGACTATCATGGCAGAAAAAGTCTTAAACATTCGGTTTTATCTTTCACTATTAACTAACAATCTATGCTTGCTCAAATTGTTCGTCCTCTTGTAGAAACACAAATCCGCTTACTAGCCAATTCACAAGCAACAGAAAAAACATTAGCTAGTACTATCAGTTGTTGGCTGGGTTATCTAGGTGTTCGTACCGAAGTAAGTAAACTTGCTCCAGATTCAGATCGGATCAGTGTATCTTTGACTGTAGGTAAACCAGAATTTTGTAATCAGAAAGACTGGCAGAAAATTTTAGCTAATCTTCTTGATTCCGAAGTAGACCAGCTAAACTGTTCTAAGGCAGAATCGGCAGAATTAGAAATGGCTAATTTAATACAATTATCTAGACTTTTAGCCTATTTAATTCAAGTAGGCTCACCTGATTCTCATCTTGATTGGAGTATCCTAGAAGGACAACTTGCTCCCCTTAATTTAAATCCTCCAACCCTTGCTGCAATCCGTTCAGCACTAAAAGTTCCTCAATCAGCTAACTTAATAGAGAAGCTTGACCCAGACTTAGCTGCAAGGGCTTTTCCTTTAGCCGTTAAAATTGCTTGGATGGATGATCAGATAACACCTCAAGAAAGTGAAGCTCTCAAAGCTTTACTAAATGCCATAGCACCAGATTTAAAAGTATAATAAAAAATAACTTTTCTTCTCAATACCTAAGCGCCATAATAAAAAGTATTTCCTTTCTAAGTAAGTTCACTCAAGTTTTAATAATTTGTGTTTTTAAAAGAATATTATATGTGTTAAAATTTCAGTGCTTACAGTAAAATCTCAGTGTTAGTAACACAAAGGATTAAATCAACATGAACAAGCTTTCCACAATCGTTCTAGCAAGTCTGACAGGTGCAGTAACACTCCTTGGTGCTATTAAACCAGCTAACGCTTATGTTATATTTTTTGGTGAGGATCTAAGCCCTGACCCTTCTGATCCTGCAACCTTTATCAACTCGAACGACATGCAAGACTTATTCTTGAGTGGCTTGATAGGAGTAGGAACAGAAACTTTTGAAGGCTTAGCAACTGGCACACCGGCTCCCATTAGTTTGACTTTTCCAGGAGCAGGTACTGCAACTTTAAGCGGTGGTGGTACTGTAGTGTCCTCTGGAAATGGTGGCGCTGGTCGCTTTCCTATTTCTCCAACACAATACATCCAAACTTCAGCTGGTAGTGCAGGAAACTTTAAAGTAGATTTCTCTGCACCGATTGGTGCATTTGGTTTTTACGGTACAGATATTGGGGACTTTGGTGGTCAGCTAACTCTCAAGCTGACTAACGGTGGAACGACGAGTCTCACAGTCCCCAATACAATAGGTTCAGGTGGTAGTACTAATGGATCTGTCCTCTACTACGGTTTCTATGCTGAAAATATCACTGAAGAGGTGACAGGTATAGAGTTCCTCAACAGTTCAACAGAGGATGTTTTTGGTTTTGATAATCTTACAGTTGGTAGTTTACAGCAAATTAACCCACCTGATCCTGGCCCAGGTGTTACTACTCCTGAACCAACATCTGTTCTAGGGCTATTAACAGTTGGTATGTTTGGTCTAGGTGCTCTCAAGCGCCGTCAAGGATAAGAGTTAAACAGAAAAACATTCGAGTATTTTCGATAAAAGGTTAATTAATAGCCGAAAATGTCTTGCCAATAATAAGGTAGACATTTTTTTTATTGTTTCCCGTAAAAATCGTCTAAAACTTCGCATAATCGATCTAGATGCACCCTTTGATGAGTAGCCATTAGAGATATTCTCAGGCGACTAGTAGGGACTGTGGGAGGGCGAATAGCGGGGGCAAAAATTCCCCCATCCCTGAGATGTTGTGCTAATTTAAGTGCTGTAGCTGCATCAGGAACTACTAGAGGGAAAATAGGAGAATCACCAGGTAAGAGTTTAATTTTAAGTTGCGCTAGTCCTGCCTTTAAATAGGCTACATTCTGCCAGAGGTCGTCAAGACGTTGGGGTTCATCTTGCAGTATTTTAATCGCTTCTAAAGCGGCTGCAGTGTCTGCAGGTGATAATCCTGTGGTATAGATCCAGGTAGCAGCCCTATTTTTGAGATAGTCTATTAGAGAGTGAGAACCTGCCACATAACCCCCTAAACTACCTAAAGCTTTACTGAGAGTGCCTACTTGAATAATATCTCTACCCCTATAACCCCAGTGTTCTAGAGAACCTGCACCAGTTTTCCCGATTACTCCTGTAGCATGGGCTTCATCTATTAAGAGCATACAATCAAACTCTTCTGCTAAATCCACTAGTTCAGGTAAAGGACAGATATCCCCATCCATACTAAAAACACTCTCACTTAAAATCAGACAACGACGATAGAGAGAACGTTTTAACTCTAGAGAAGTCTTGAGAGATGGCCAATCATTGTGAAGATAATCTAAAACAGTTGCGCCACTGAGTCGAGCACCATTTTTTAAACTGGAATGATTATATTTATCCCCTAGTATTAGGTCTTTGCTGCCCACTAGCGCGCTAATACTGCCCAAATTAGCTAAGTAACCAGAACTAAAAACTAAAGCATCCTGAGTCCCTTTAAGATTGGCTATAGCCATCTCTAGATCTTGGTGCAACTTTCGATGTCCACTAATTAGACGGGACCCCGTACTACCTGTGCCACATTCTCGAATAGCAGCAATAGCCGCAGCCTTTAGGCGTTCATCTCCTGCTAAACCCAGGTAGTCATTACTAGCAAAGTTAATCAATGAGCGGCCTTGCAGAGTAACGAGAGGTCCACCATCTGTTTCTACAATCTGTACTGAACGATACCAAGATGCTTGATGGATAGTCTCTAGAGACTTTTCTAACCATTGATAGGGGCTAGACATAGCGAATGCCAGCTTTTTGAAAACGAACTAGAGCTTCTTGCAATCTGTCACAATCAGCAATTAAACTAATTCTCACATAGCCTTCTCCCCCAACACCAAAAGCATTGCCAGGAGTTACCACAACCCCAGTTTTTTGTAGTACTTCTAGAGCAAAGTCAGTTGAACCTATTTGAGGGGGACAGGGTATCCAAAGATACATAGTTGCTTTAGATGGTGGTATATTCCAGCCTAACTCAGCTAATCCTTTAATGAGAAAATCGCGTCTAAGACGATAGCGATCCTGAACCTCTTTAACGTAGATATCCGGTAATTGTAAAGCTGTTTCGGCTGCCTGTTGAACTACAGTAAAGATCCCATAATCTAGATTAGTTTTAAGAGTACGCAGTCCTTGGATAATATCAGCATTACCCACCACAAAGCCAACCCGCCAGCCTGCCATATTGTAAGTTTTAGAGAGCGTATGAAACTCTACCCCAATTTCTTTAGCCCCTGCTATTTCCAGTAAACTAGTTGGTTGATAACCATCAAAAGCCAGTTCAGCATAACAAAGATCATGGACTAACATGATTTCATAATGACGGGCAAAGGAGACTATTTCTTGAAAAAACTCAGGTGGAGCAGTAGCCGTTGTGGGATTACTAGGATAATTAAAATAGAGGATTTTAGCTCTAGTTGCTACTGCTTCGGGAATGGCCGCTAAATCAATCAACCAGTCCTGTTCTGCTTTGAGAATTAGGGGATGAATTCTTCCTCCTGCAATTAAAGGTCCCCGAAAATGGGGGGGATAAGAAGGACTAGGGACTAGAATTAAGTCACCAGGGTTAATGTAGGCTAAAGCTAGATGAGTGAGTCCTTCTTTAGAACCTAATAGAGGTAGAGCTTCATTATCTGGGTTGAGATCCACCCCATAACAGCGTTGATACCATTGGGTGATTGATTTACGAAAACTAGCTGTTCCTTCAAAGGGGGGATAGCCATGATTACCACTTTTGGAGAGGGCGGCAATAGCTGCATCTATAATGGGTTGTGGCGGTGCTCCGTCTGGGTTTCCCATTCCTAAGTCAATTAAATCTACTCCTTGCTCTCTAGCTCCTGCTTTGAGTTCATCCAAACGAGCAAATACATATGTAGGTAAAGCTTTGAGGCGATCTGCTCGATTAATCCAAGAGACACTCATTTCTAGGGTTAAATAGTGGTGTAATTCATCTAAATTAACATTGTCGCACAATCTCCACTCTTCTTGTTTTGTTTTCTCTTATTCTTGATTGCTCTTGTTGTAAGTTAAAATAATAAGTTTGCAATGCTTAAATAAAAAAAACCTCATCAACGGGAGATCACCATATGGCAAAAATGTATTATGATGCAGATGCCAACTTAGACTTATTGACTAATCAGACTGTAGCAATCATTGGTTATGGCTCTCAAGGTCACGCCCATGCACTGAACCTCAGAGATAGTGGAGTCAATGTAATCGTTGGACTCTATGAGGGAAGCAAGTCAGCGCAGAAAGCCAAAGAAGCAGGACTCGATGTCTATTCTGTAGATGAAGCTACTAGGTTAGCTGATTGGATTATGATCCTGCTACCTGATGAAGCTCAAAAAGTCATCTATACTCAGCAAATTGCTCCTAATTTAAAAGAAGGAAAAGCTCTCTTTTTTGCTCATGGCTTCAATATCCACTTTGGTCAAATAGTCCCACCAGCCAATGTTGATGTACTAATGGTGGCCCCTAAAGGACCTGGTCATCTTGTCCGCCGCACTTATGAACAAGGCGAAGGTGTACCCGCTCTCTTTGCGATCTATCAAGATGCTTCAGGACAAGCTAGAGAGCGAGCTATGGCCTATGCTAAAGGTATTGGTGGAACTCGCGGGGGTATTTTAGAAACGACCTTCCGAGAAGAAACTGAAACTGATCTTTTTGGCGAGCAAGTAGTTCTATGTGGCGGATTAACAGCCTTAATTAAAGCAGCTTTTGAAACCCTAGTCGAGGCTGGTTATCAACCTGAATTAGCCTACTTTGAATGTCTACATGAAGTAAAATTGATTGTAGATCTAATTGTTGAAGGTGGCTTAGCTAAAATGCGCGATAGTATCTCTAATACTGCCGAATATGGAGACTATACAAGAGGACCGCGCATCATAACTGAACAAACTCGTTCTGAAATGAAAAAGATTCTTCAGGAAATACAAGCTGGTCAATTTGCGCGCGAATTCGTCTTAGAAAATCAAGCTGGGAAACCTGGTTTTATTGCCATGCGCCGTCAAGAAGCTGAACACCCTATTGAAGAAGTCGGCAAAGATTTGCGCGCCATGTTTAGTTGGTTAAAAAAGAAATAATTATTTAACGACTAGGAGAAGCTGGACTACTGACTCCTTTTTCCAACTCCCTTACTTGATTTTCTCTTTGACCAGAAGGACGTTTAGGCTGTTTTTGAGGAAACAAACTAACTAAATACTTAGTGATTGTCGTGCGAGTGTTCTGACTGTAGTTATTAAGAGGTTTGGGTAAAAACAAGTCACCAACTGTGATAAAAACTACAGTCAAAACGCCTAAAAAAAGTAAGTAATTATGAACTTTACCTGGCATGATTGTACAATCTCCTTGGGGTCTAACTATGAATTATTGGTTAATGAAATCAGAACCGACTACCTACGGTATTGAGCATTTAGAGGCAGAGAAACAGTGTATTTGGGATGGTGTAAGAAACTACCAGGCACGTAACTTTTTACGAAAAATGGCAGTAGGAGACCTGGCTTTTTTCTACCATTCTAAAACAAAAACTCCTGGCATTGTCGGATTAATGCGTATTATTGAGAGTGATCTAGATGATCCTAGTCAGTTTGATCCCAATAGTCCTTACTTCGATTCTCAATCAGATCCCCAACAACCTCGCTGGCAGACTGTTAAAGTTAAGTTAGTGCAAAAGTTCTTATTAATTATTTCTTTAGAGCGTCTCAAAGCAAAATTTACAGCTGAACAGTTTCTAGTTGTGCAAAAAGGTAGTCGTCTTTCAATATTACCCGTAGCCAATGAGATTGCCCAGGAGATTTTATCCTGGACAGATCTAGAATAGAGATACACAGCAAACGTAGTTAACCGTAGTCAAATAGCGTCAACTGCTTTGTGTTTACTCCCTGATTGACTTGAGAAACTTTACGCCTCTTTGGTTCTAGGGTTTGGGACTTA
>CASBQB010000208.1 GCA_949127655.1 Chroococcales cyanobacterium PMM_0086
ATAATGTTGAAAATCAGGTTCTTCAACAATGTTTAATTTGTCGTGTAAGTCAATCAAATAGGCTGTTGCAGTCGGTCTATAGTATTGAGAAACACCATTTTTGTGGTTCTGAAAAAAATGCGTCAAATGTGCCAAGTCGTTATTTTCCGTCTTGGTAATCTCTAATTTGAGTTTGCTTTTTATGTCTGAATATTTTTTGCTCATTTCGTCTGCAATATCGACAATTTTTTTTAATTGAATTTGGAAGTGTAGTCGAAAGTTTCAACAAATTTCAGTTCTATTTCTGTCGGTTGATTTTTAGCACAGTCGTTCCGGTAGGGTGAGGCATAACGTTTTGCAGCTACAAGAAGTTGGCGATTTCGAAGCACTAAACTGTCTGCCACCACAAAACTTGATACGAAGCACAAAGCTTCATTTAACCACTGAACCGCCAATTTCTTGTAGGTGCTGTGTGTGCCTTGAATGGTAAATATAAATAAAGTTCTCAGAACATTTGATTTTGAGAAAGTCCAGAGAGTGAAAGTCTCTTATGCACTAGAGTAACGTCTGGAAGCATTAGTAAGTCGCAAGCTGGTTCGGGGTGACCTGAGCAGTGAAGTAAGCGAGACTACAAAAGTCTGAACTGACGAACAGGAACGGGATAAGAGGCATAATTGTACGGGTAAGTAAGCACATCATTGCAAAGCCCGAGGAATACAAAAGTACAGTTATGTAGATTCCGCAGGATTAGATGGAAGGACATTTACCTTACCGAGGGAGGTCTTGGAATAGATTCGTTTTCTATGTGCCAAGAAGTCAGCAGAGGTCATAGTACTTTGTAGTAATGAGCGGATGAATAAATCCGAGGACTCACAAGCAAGGGAAGGACTGAACGTAAATTGGTTTTCAATGCCGAACGGAATTTCGAGAAATCGGGATAGCCCTGGGTAACGAAAACAGGTAAATTAAAATGTAAACAAGAATGATTGAACAAGTAATGCATCCTTACAATCTGCAAAAAGCTCTTTGGCAAGTAATAGCTAACAAGGGCAGTGCAGGTGTTGATGGTATGAAGACATCAGCACTTATGGAAAATTTCCGCAAAGAGAAGTCGAACATACTAACCGCTATCAAGGATAGTTCCTACTTTCCCAAACCCATTCTTGGAGTTGAAATCCCCAAAGGGAACGGTAAAACACGACTTTTGGGTATTCCAACAGTAACCGACAGGTTGCTCCAACAAGCTGTATCACAAGCTCTGATGCCTAAGTATGAGAATGAATTTAGTGTCCACAGTTACGGTTTTCGTCCCAACAAAAATGCGCGCCAAGCAGTTGGCAAAGCATTGGAATACATCCATCAGGGATATACATTTATCGTAGATATAGACCTGAAAACATTCTTTGACGAAGTAGATCATTGCTTACTTTTGAACCTACTTTATCAAAAGGTAAAATGTCCGATTACCCTTGGATTGATGCGAAAATGGTTACGAGTTCCAATCAAAATCAAAGGTAAACTACAAAAACGAAGAAAAGGTGTTCCGCAAGGTTCACCGCTCAGTCCGTTATTATCAAATATTCTGCTCAACGAGTTGGATAAAGAATTAACGCGACGCAAACTTCGATTTGTGCGCTATGCCGACGATTTTAGTATTTACACCAAAAGATTGAGCGATGCTATGGCAACGATGAGTGCTGTTTCAAAGTATCTCAAAACAAAACTTAAACTCACGATTAATAGGGAGAAAAGCGGAGTTCGGAAACCAGTACAGTTTCAACTTTTGGGATTCGGATTCGTACCCACGTACAAGAAAGGAGTAAAAGGGCAATACCAATTGATAGTGAGTGAAAAAGCATGGAAACGGTTGAAACAAAGGCTCAAAACCATCACCCGAAAAACCACTCCAATGAGTTTGGATGAACGGATTGCAAAGATTAATGAAGTCCAAAGAGGTTGGTTAAACTACTTTCAAGGAACAAGTATCTATGGCAAACTGCAAAGTTTAGACGGATGGCTACGGAATCGACTGCGTTATTGTATTTGGACGGATTGGAAGAAACCTGAGCGGAAGAGGAAAAACCTCATTCGATTAGGCGTAGACCAAGACCACGCCTATGCATGGAGCAGAACGAGAAAAGGTGGCTGGGCAGTGGCACAAAGTCCAATATTGAACACTACGATAACAATCGTAAGACTCAAGAAACGGGGTTATTATTCGCTATTGGATAGTTACATTTTATTGAACCCATCGGTTTGCGAACCGCCGTATACGAGAACCGTACGTACGGTGGTGTGAGAGGCGCACTCTGTCAGATTTCTGGCAGAGCCGTCTACTCGATTATCGGTTCGGGCTTCTTTCTGTCCGATGTGTTGTCCAGTTTTTGCTGTATGGTTTCCTATTCTAATCATCGTTTAATTTTAATGTAAAAGTCAGAAACTGTGTAAAGAAAAATGTTGTATTCCTTTAAGTCCTTTTCGAGTTCTTTTTTAGCCAATTTATAAACCGTGTCACTTGTTATGTTGGTTACAATACTTTTGGGGATTGTCTTATAGTCGGGATGAACAGAAATTAGCTTGTCAATTGCCTTTTTTGTTTGCGAAACTGCATCTCGAATATTTCCA
>CASBQB010000209.1 GCA_949127655.1 Chroococcales cyanobacterium PMM_0086
ATGAAGATAGGAGGAGCATTAGGATCTTGTTGAAAACGGTCAATCATTGCTTGTCTATCTTGACGTGATGTTCCTCCATAAAGGAAGAAAACTTCACGATTGAGGCGTTTTGCTAAGTAGGGTGTTAATAGTTTACCCCATTCGGCAAACTGAGTAAAAATTAGGGCTGTATCTCCTTCTGTAATCACCTCTTCTAACATCTCTTCTAAACGTAATAACTTTCCTGAACGTTCTGAATGTGCAAGTTCTTTTTCCTTTAAAAAGAGGGCAGGATGATTACAAAGTTGCTTTAATTTTAATAAGAGAGTAAGTATTAATCCATGACGCTGTATTCCTGTGGATTCATCAATCTCTTCTAAGGATTTTTCTATTAAATTTTGATAAAGATTAGCCTGTTCAGTAGAAAGACTACAGAAAACATTCATCTCCTGTTTTTCTGGTAAATCTTGAATGATACTTAGGTCAGTTTTTAGTCTTCTTAAAATAAAAGGACGCACTAAAGAACGTAGAATATTTAAAGCTTCCCTGTCTCCTGTTTTCTCAATAGGGAGAGCGAAACGACGTTGAAAAAAGGCTTGAGTTCCTAAGAAACCAGGATTGAGAAACTCAAAAATAGACCAGAGTTCTGATAATCTATTTTCTACTGGTGTACCTGTTAAAGCTACCTTAAAACTACCTTTTAGTTTACGAATAGCTAGAGTCTGTTTAGTTTGAGCATTTTTAATATTTTGCGCTTCATCTAAGACAATACCTTGCCATTGCACTGCTTCAAAGGATTTAAGATCTCGCTGAATTAAAGAATAACTAGTAATGACTATATTCTGCTTTCCGACAGCTTGAATAAAAGCATTACCTCTACTGCGTTTTTCTCCATGATGGATTAGAGTAGATAGACTGGGGGCGAACTTTTTAACCTCTCTTTCCCAATTGGTAATTACTGAAGTTGGACAGATGACTAAAACAGGTTGATTGAGGAGATTTTCTGAGTCTAAATGGAGTAAAAAGCCCAATAATTGAGGTGTTTTTCCTAAGCCCATATCATCAGCTAAACAGGCACCTAACCCCCACTGTTCTAAGAAGGCTAACCACCCTACCCCATTAGCTTGATAGGGTCTTAAGGTCCCTTGAAAGCCCACTGGATGGGTAATAGGTTCAATGCCTTGATTACCCATTAGATGATTGAGGAGATTTTTCAAACTTCCTGAAGCATCAAAACCGACAACTGGTAATTTAGCTATTTGAGTAGGTTCACCCAAGGAGACTCTCAGGGCATCTTCTACAGATAGGGTATTCTTTTGATAGGATTGATTAAGAATAGATTGGGCTGCGCGAACATCTGCAGGTTGTAAGGCGATCCATTGTCCCTTTACTTCAACTAGGGGGGATCTTTGATTGAGTAGTTTCTCAAAATCACTTCTTGATAATATCTCTTCTCCAACTGAGAGAAATAGATCATAGTTAAGTAAACTTTGCAGGGTTAGACGTTCACCTTGACGGGGATTAACTTCAGCTTGAATTTTCAGGCCAAGACGTTTCTCGTTAACTCCTGGTGATAGTCCTGGTGGTAAGATTACTCCTAAACCATTGTCTTGTAATTGCCAAGCTATCACTCTGATTAATTCATAAGCTTGAATAGGATTGAGAGAACAAGATACAGGTAAACTCTCCTCTAGACTAATTTTAATTGGTTCATATATTTTAGCGGCAATTCCTAATCCTTTAAGTAGTGCTTCTTGAGGGTAGTTAATGACTCTATCTTCTAGATAAAATTGAGCAGCAGAGTATGACCAAATAGTCTGTGCTTCTAAAATAAATGTGGCATCATCGAGCGCTTGTAGTCCATATTTGAGTAACCAATCTCCTTGACTTTGATCTATATTTTGAGTATCAGGAGGGGTTAGAATAAAGCAGACATTAAATTGTGCATAAGCTAGTTGTAAATTATTGGGAGTAAGTAGATAATCTTGAATAGGTAAGGTCCAGGTTTTAAGAGCATTTTCTAACCTTTTTAAAGATTTACTATCTAATTTAATCTCTGCATCTTTTTGACTGAGAGATTTAAACCAAGGCTGTATCCAGGAACGTCTAGGGGGATAGGTAATAGTTTTGAGTTTTTGCCTGAGAACTTGATCAAAGGTTACTCTTAGGAAAGAGAGAATTAAGGCTTCTGGGGAAAGCTTTAAACCCTCATAAGCATAACAAGCAGGTGGGATATTTTGAATTAATTTAGCTAAGAGTGTCTGATCAAGGAGATTGTCTAAAAGGGGATACCAGACTGCTTGAGAGTCAACTAAACTTGGTAAGAATTTTTGACGGTTAACTAAATCTAAACACCAATAATAGACATAACCCCAAAACCTCAGATCTTCTCCTATAGTAATTGGGGAATCTTCTGTTAAACCTAGGGGAAGATGTTCAAAAAAGCGTAATATTTGCAGTGGTTGTAAAAAGACCCCATTTACAGACCAATTATGTAAGCTATAAGATGAGATTTCTTGTCCACTCATCTTTTTTTGCCCTGAAAGAAGGGGAATAATCTTTTTAGACTTCCCGCTTTTTACAGGATAACTGGGTAGTTTTATGGTGATTCTTTCTACCTGTTCTATTCCTATTAGTTGATAGTTGTTTTCTAGAATAGATATTAATTCTGCTGCCTCTAAACTGAAGGGATGTAGATTAGCGTCTTCTATCTCATTGATGATAATAGAGCGCCATATTTCCCCCCAAATAAAGAAGAAAACAGAACCATCCTTTTCAATCCAACTACCATGTAATGTAGACATTGCTTAACTATAAAAACCAACCATAGGAATGTAATCCTTTACCCAAAAGGTTTACCCCTAAATAACAAATCCAAACTACTACAAAGCCACCAGATGCTAAAAGGGCTGGTTTGCGTCCTTGCCAACCTTTGGTAATTCTTGCGTGTAAATAGGCAGCAAAGATTAACCATGTAATTAAGGCCCAGGTTTCTTTGGGGTCCCAACTCCAGTAAGATCCCCATGCTTCATTTGCCCAAACTGCGCCTGCAATGATCCCAATAGTCAGTAAAGGAAACCCTAGACCAATGATCCGATAACTGATGTTATCTAGGGTATCTGCTAAAGAAAGTTTTTCTAGAACCAATGTACCCGTAATAGTTCTTTGACTTTGACGATAGGAACCTGAACCGACAGAACTGCCTTTGAGTTCTATTGATTCTCCCCAAGTGAGTACTAAGAAGGCAATAGCTACTAGAGATCCTACTAATAAAGCTGAGTAACTGAGCATCATTACACTGACGTGCATCATCAACCAGTTTGATTTGAGTGCAGGTACTAGGGGTTCTGCTGACTGCATATCTGTAGGTAGGGTCAGAGTAGCAAAGGCTGTAATACCCATTGCTACTGGACTGGTTGCTACGCCTACTAAGCGACTGCGACTCATATTTTCGGTAATAAGATGTACTAATGTTACTCCCCAAGCTAGGAAAAAGAGAGATTCATAGAGGTTGCTAATGGGAAAATAGCCTGCTTCTATCCAACGGGAAGCTAAAAGGGCAGCGATCGAGAGATTAGCTGTAGCCATCCCTGCGGTTCCCATTGTGGAGAGATAGGGAAAATTGGGAAAAGCAAAACTCACCCAATAAATGAGCAGTGTGACAAGTAAAATACCAAATGAGAAGTTATCTAAAAGGGTTTGCAGTGCAACTAAGTCCATAGAGACAGCATATATTTTTTAAGTATCTTTTCTAGCATAACGCAGTAGGTGGCTTTGATATCACCATCAATCTTCCAGAAAGAGCGCCTGTGAAATTCCCAGATCTTGAAACACTTCTGTTTCACTCTGAGGAGCGACATACTGAAGATATTGTGGTGAAGCCGTAAATTGTCAAAGACTGGATGGTTAAACTAAGCGTAATTCGTGAGGATCTCGCTATAGTATCTTAATATTCTAAAAAATTAATAAGACGGAGGTATAATAATTCGGTATCATTAGTAAATAACTTAGATTAAGCCTTAAATTACTGAATTATGACAGCAGACTCGCTCATAAAAATTACAATTGGCTTTAATGACCCCGATCCCCAAGAAAGAGATCAACAAGCTCAACGCTTAATTGCTGAATTAAAAAAAGTGGATGAAGTAGATCAGGTTAGTCCTGTTGCTGATCCTAATCCACCTCAAGGAAGTAAAGTTATTGATGGATTTTTGATTGGTTTGTTAATGGCTGAAGTAAATCCAGCTAATGCCAAAAAACTGCTTAAATATTTAGGAGAACGATTAGGTGGGAAACCTGTTGAGTTGACAGTAGAGGGCCATGGCAAAAAACTAACAGTAAAAGCTAATAGTCTTGAAGAAATGAAAGCAGCAATTCAAGCAGCCCAAGATTTTCTTAAATCATGAAAAATTGAGAAAAGATGAAGAAGATAGCATTATTAATTGGAGTGAGTGAGTATAAACCCGGGCTAGCTCGTTTACCGTCTTCAATCAAAGATATTGAGGCAATGCAAAGAGTGTTGCAAAATAAAGAGATGGGCGAATTTGATGAAGTTAAGACAATCCCTAATCCAGATCCAATGACAATGCAGGAAGCCATTCAATCCTTGTTTGATAATTGTGAGCAAGAGGATTTAGCCCTATTATTTTTCTCTGGGCATGGGATAAAAGATGACAATAACCAATTATATTTTGCAACGCCTAAAACCGAAAAAACCTCAAAAGGCAAGTTGAGGCTAGCGACTGTTGTAGAGGCTAATTTTATTCATAGATGTATGAATGAAAGCCGTGCAAGTAGGCAGGTAGTTATTTTAGACTGTTGCTATAGTGGAGCATTCGATCCTGCTTTACAAAGGAAAGATGATGGGACTATTGACTTAAAACAATATCTAGGAGGTAAAGGAACCGCAATAATGACATCTTCCTCTCAGATTGAATATTCCTTCAGTTCAAAAGAAGAAGGAGATGAACTATCTATTTATACTAAATATTTAATTGAGGGTATTGAAACAGGCGCAGCCAAAGTTGAGCAAGGCGACTGGATTACTGTTCCTGAACTTCATAACTATGCA